>NZ_NISU01000001.1:2962291-3262982 GCF_002335805.1 Bacillus sp. FJAT-45350
TAATAGCTGCCATCCTTTTTATCTTTGGTGTTATCAGCCTTACTTCCACAACGTTTGCTTTAATTGCTTACACTACAACTGTACTTTCTGCAATAATGATGGGCATTAAAATTATCACGTTATTAACTAGATATTTATTAATTGCGCCATTTGTCTTACTAATGACGATTCCTCTTGTGTTTGGTGGCGGATTTCCACTCGATCCAGATCGTGTTTCTTTTGCATTATTGATCATTTTAAAAGCTGTAACTTCCATGACTATCATTACAATGATTTTAGAAACCCAATCAGTTGATCAGTTTATGAAAAGCCTCGCAGATTTAAAAGTACCACCAATTATGATTACTGTTCTACTATTATCATATCGCTATGTTTACTTATTTTTAGACGATATTCAAAAAATGCAACTCGCTCTCAAAACTCGCTTTTTTAAAGGGGGCGTTAGCATCAAAAATTTAAAGGTATATGGTCAACTAACAGGCTGTTTATTAATTAAGTCCCTCGACCGCTCGGAAAAGATTTATAATGCGATGGCATCTCGTGGCTTTAATGGTACCTTACGCTTTAAAGAATCAAGTAGCATTAGTAGCGTGGACATTTGGAAAACTACTATCTCTATTCTTTTTATAGGAGCATTAATCGTAACAGAAAGATTATATTTCTAGGAACGAAAAAAGGTTATGGCACAAAGCCATAACCTTTTTTCTGTATAAATTAATGTAAGAAAATCAAGTACGAAAGGAATACAAAGAATAAACCATACATAATTGGATGAACATCTTTGCCCTTCCCTTTAACTACCATTGTTAATGGATAGAAAACAAAACCAAGAGCTATACCTGTTGCAATACTATAAGTTAAGGGCATTGTGATGATTGTTAAGAAAGCTGGCACTGCAATCTCAAACCTTTTCCAATCGATTAATCCTAGAGACGATGTCATTAAGATCCCTACAATAATTAATGCCGCTGCGGTTACTTCCTGTGTTACTACTCCTAATAATGGAGAGAAGAATAGTGCAATTAAAAACAGAATTCCTGTTACAACAGAAGCAAACCCTGTACGTCCACCAGCAGCTACACCAGATGATGACTCAATATAAGCCGTCGTTGTTGATGTACCTAGAATTGCACCAATTGATGTTGCTGAAGAATCAGCGATTAATGCTTTACCTGCACGAGGAAGCTTATTATCTTTTACAAACCCAGCTTGGTTTGCTACTGCATATAACGTACCTGCTGTATCAAAGAAATCTACGAATAAGAAAGTTAATACAACTACTAATAACTGAATAGTAAAAACTTGTTCAAACGTAATATCTGTAAATAAGGCACCAAATGTTGGAGCTAAACTTGGAACAGAACCTACAATTGCCTCAGGTGGTTGAATGATACCGAAAACAATACCCGCAATTGACGTAATGATCATTCCGTAGAAAATACCGCCTTTATATCCACGAACCATAAAGATTACTGTAACTACTAAACCAAACACCGCTAAAACCGTAGTTGGAGCAGTCATGTTTCCAAGTGTAACTGCTGTTGCTTCATAAGGTACAACAATTCCTGCATTTTTTAAACCGATAAAAGCAATAAATAACCCAATACCCGCTGCAGCTGCATACTTTAACTCTGCAGGGATAGCATTTATAATAGTTTCACGAATTTTAAAAACTGTAATTAAAATAAAGATTATTCCTGAGAAAAATACACCTAGTAACGCAACTTGCCATTCAATTCCCATTCCTAATACTACAGAATAAGCAAAGAATGCATTTAATCCCATTCCAGGAGCTAATGCAATAGGGTACTTAGCAAGTACGCCCATGATGATTGTACCAATCGCTGCTGCTAATGCAGTAGCTGTAAATACTGCTCCAATATCCATCCCCGCATCTGCAAGAATCAATGGGTTAACAAAAAGAATATACGCCATTGCCAAAAATGTTGTTAAACCCGCAACCGTCTCCTGACGATAGCCTGTCCCATGTTCCTTAAAACCGAAATAACGATCCATTTTAAAATTGTTCCTCCCTTAAGTAAATAAAAGTATTTTGCCAGATTAAAAGGATCTAAAAAGCTCTAGGTAGACACTCCTACCTAGAGCTTTTTACGACAAAAAATCTGGATTGTTTATGTATAGTATCGCAAAACACCATACGTAAGTAATCCCAATTTTTCGTAGTTAAGCCATTTACGGTAGCTTGGTAGAGACTCACGGGCCATATTCCCATGATTATACGAGAAAATCGTTTTCCAACACTTCTTATTTATATAATAGCAAAAAGGTGTAGTGTCGTCAATTGAAACACGAACATTTTTATATTTTTTTTTGTATTATTCGTTTTTTATTCCCACTCGATTGTTGCAGGTGGTTTAGACGTAACATCATACACGACTCTGTTAACATGCTTTACTTCATTTACAATACGTACTGAGATTTTTTCTAGTACATCGTAAGGAATTCGAGCCCAATCCGAAGTCATACCGTCAATTGATGTAACTGCACGGATACCTACTGTGTAATCATACGTTCTAGCGTCACCCATAACACCAACACTTCTCATATTAGGAAGAGCTGTGAAGTATTGCCATATTTCACGTTCTAGTCCAGCATTTTTTATTTCTTCACGTAAAATTGCATCTGATTCACGAACAATTTCAAGCTTCTCATCTGTGATTTCCCCTAAAACACGAATCCCTAAACCAGGACCTGGGAACGGCTGACGCCAAACGATCTCATCTGCAATTCCTAATTCAGAACCAAGTTTACGAACCTCATCCTTAAATAATGTATTTAAAGGCTCAATTAATTCAAACTTCATATCTTCTGGTAATCCACCAACGTTATGATGAGATTTAATTGTTTGCGCTGTTGCTGTACCACTCTCAACAATATCCGTATACAGTGTTCCTTGAGCTAAGAAATCCATGTCTGTTAAAGAAGCTGTTTCCTCTTCAAATACATAGATAAATTCGTTTCCGATAATTTTACGTTTTTCCTCAGGATCAGAAACTCCTTTTAGTTTACTTAAGAAACGCTCTTGAGCATCAATTTTAATTACGTTCATGTTAAAGCCTTCGCTGAATGTCTTCATTACACTTTCAGCTTCACCTTTACGAAGAAGTCCATGATCGATGAACATACACGTTAGCTGGTCACCAATTGCTTGATGAATAAGAACAGCAACTACTGATGAATCTACTCCACCACTTAGTGCACATAATACTTTTTTATCTCCAACTTGCTTACGGATCTTGTCCATTTCAATTTCAATGAAATTTTCCATTGACCAGTTACCTTCACACTCACACACTTTATAAACAAAGTTCTTTAATAATTCAATTCCATGCTCTGAATGGCGAACTTCTGGGTGGTACTGTACACCATAGAAGCTACGAGATTCGTTACTCATACCTGCAACAGGACATGACGGATTAAAAGCATCAACAACAAATCCTTCTGGAGGAGCAACGATTAAATCACCATGACTCATCCAAACAAATTGCTCTTTCGGTAAGCCATCATACAGCTTTGATTGATTCTCAACTGTAATTAATGCTTTCCCGTACTCACGATGTTCAGCTGCTTCAACTTTCCCACCAAAATGTTGAGTCATTAACTGCATTCCATAGCAGATACCTAAGATAGGTACACCTAAATCAAAGATTTTCTCATCACACTTTGGAGCTCCTTCAGCATATGCGCTATTAGGACCACCTGAGAAAATAATACCCTTCGGATTCATCTTTTTGATTTCTTCTGCTGTGATTGTGTGGGGATGAAGTTCACTAAAAACACCTAAGTCACGAATACGACGAGCGATTAGCTGGTTGTACTGACCTCCAAAATCTAAAACTATAATTTTTTCCTTGATGCTTTCCATCATTTCTCTTCCACCCTTTATAAATTAAATTTTTAAAGATTTTCTAAAATGAAATTTTTATGTTTTAAAAAATCTTATTAAACATGCTTATTATCTTATACTACAAACTAACATACACATAGATTTACCAATAAATCCACAATCTATAGATAAAGAGCTAGAATTCCCCATAAAATTAAAGGCAGATTCTAGCTCTTTCTAACACTCTGCCTTCATAGTCGGATATTTACGGCACCCGCTAGAAACTCTTAAGCCATATTCTTAAGAATATATGAAGGAAACTATTATTCGGACATAATTCGACAATAACACGGACTAATTGTATCAATGACTAACAAAGTGGTCAAGAACCGATTTTTATAATTAAATTTTTCCACAATTTTCGGTTTTCCGTCCACTCCTTCTCAGGGGATGCACCACCATAATATACCTTTTCATAACTCTCCGTTAACTTCACCATTTCCGATGATGAAAACTTCTCATCTACTCGTCGTGCATACTCTCGTAACGTCTCTTGCTTTTCCTTCTTCACACCACGAAGACGAAGAAACCAAAGGAGACCTTCATAAGCATGTTGGAACGCTTCTTGCCCATTACTGCGTCCAAACCGTGTAAGGATATAACGTACAATCAATCGTTTTCTCTGCCATAGAAGCACACTTAGTAGAGCTATTACTGCAAAGGCACTCATAATCTTTGCACCTGAAGAGAACCAATTTACGAGCGCTATTCCTAAACCTTCATTTTCATTCCTATCCTCTTCAAACTGTGCCATCGCCTCTTCAGCTTCAGGCTGCTCTCTTTCTCCTCTTTCAAATTCTTCTCTTTCAGAATCAAACTCAGGAAGGTCAACGGAAAAGTCAAAGCTATGAGTAAACCCTCTCGTAGGCTCAAAAGGTACCCAACCAACTTCAGGGAAATATACCTCTACCCACGAATGGGCGTTTTCATTTGTTACTTCATATACATTTAAACCATCATCTAATCGCTGTATTCTGTCACCTTGAGTAAATCCTTTTACCCACCGAGTCGGAATCCCTTGTGTTCGAAGCAGTACTGCCATTGATGTAGAGAAATTATCACAATAACCACGTCTAGTTTCAAATAAAAATTGATCTACATAGTCTTCATCACCAGTTGGTACTGGAATATTTGTTGTTTCATATGTGTATCCAGACCTAGAGAAATATCTCTCGACCGCCTTTACCTTGTCATACCGATTAGATTCTGAACTAACAATTTCTTCAGCTAGATCAAAAACTCTTTCTGGTAATTCCTCAGGAAGCTGTAAGTAGTGTTCTTGGATTTCGAATGGATCTACTCCATCTAACTCCCTTAGCATCGTAATTGAGAACTCTGGATAATCGATTTCTAATTCATAGTTACTTAACATTCTTGAGCCACCAGAATAGAACGTGTTTCCTTTCCCAGTATGAAAATCAACTGCAACACGTGCTTCAGCTCCATAGGAATTAAGGTGTAAGAGCTCACCAGGATAAAATACGTGAGAAAATCCTCTCCCTTGTGCCATTTCAACAGATACTACTGCTCGCTCTAACGTAATATTCCCCTCATAATGGAAGCTTCTTTCCATATACTCTTCTGGGGTCGTTACTTCCCAACCCTTGCCTGTATAATGATTCTTGGATTCACCACGCCAATAATACCCTTTTTCAGCTACTGCATAAAACACAGGGGTGTCATCATTTATAAAACCTCCACCTAGCTGCTCATCATTGTTACCATAACCAATTCGTTGCGTTCGTGTCAGTGGAATGCTACCTTCAGAAGGAATGCCTAACGACGCTTTGACAAACGGAACAGGGTCATCCCATTGTGGCTCCATTTTAGGCGAAAGATAACCAATTGAACCTGCAACTAAAATGACTAGCAGTAACAGAGATGCAAATCGTATTGGTAGGTAGCTTGAATAGGTCGCTAACTTTTCCTTATCAATCATTCGATACATTGTCACCAAGCCCAACAGTAGAAAGCCTATGACAAATGTTCTAATAATCGCAAACGTCGCATCATATTCCGTAAATGTATCCATGACCGTAATATATATAATTGTAAACAATAAGAAAAATAGAATTCTCTTAGCCTGTACAGTCCAGAAATAGAGTAAATAACTCATCACAGCTAGAAGAATTAAAAAGAGTAAGCTTCTGAACATAAATGTTAAGCCCATCCAATACCCAATCGACATCATTTCTATGTTATAGACCAGGTCTGATATAAAGAAACCAAACCATTCTCTAGACATAAAGCTTTGCTCAAAGAAGAGAATATGAAGGCCGTATAAAGTAACAATGACCTTACCTATAAGCGAAAGCCACCAAGGAACCTGGAGAAATGTGATTAAAAAGAAAAAAGACGCAAAAAGCATAAATACGTGTATATATCCTGTATCTGTCACTTCAGGTAAGGGCATAAGCCACTCCATTAACAATAAATAGCTTAACCCGTAAAGAAATAGATTCCTCGCAGTCATTGTACTTGTTATCCCTCCCTTCTATTTCATATCATTGATTGATTGAATTCTTCGTTCGGAAACTGAAACACTCTTACTCTATTACGTCTTAGGCTGTCGAGCCTTTCGCGTTCTTCTGTTGATAGTTCACTTTCAGCTTGCGTCCAACAAACTCTCACATCCGATGATATACGAAGTGATTGAACTAGACTTACAAATTCTTCTGACAATGTTGTTGTAATCAGGACAATCATCTCACCTTGTGGTACTGCATTTCGATAGCGCTCTAACTCAAAGTAAGACTCATCTTCCATCTCTGCTAATGCTAGCTTTCGATACATACTATAATAGTTATCAAGCTGCTTCTCACACGGTATAACAGAGGGTGCTGAACGATAATCAACAAATCCTAAAGAAACAGACTTTGTATAAAAATAATTTACAAATGAAGCAGCAAGCTCAACCGCCCGTTCATAAGCATCTATATCCGGCACCCTAACAAAAGAATAGAGTCCTAGGAAAAAACGAGTCTCTTGAAATGTTTCAAATTCCTTTGTCATTAGTGACGAACTTCTTGCTGACTGCTTCCAATCTATACTAGAAAGTCTGTCACCGGGAACATATCTTCTAACACCAGCAATCGATAGCTCTTCATCCATAGACTGTGAAAGAGAGATACTCGTTCCTTCTCCTCCTTGACGTCTCGTACGGACCTTCCATTCACCAATATCTCGAAGACGAGGGTAAACAAGAATAGAGGAATGAACTTTTAACCTCGTGCTCTTTTGAAAGAAACCGAACAAATCTCCTAACGTTAATTCAACTTCATTAAATTCATGTTTCCCTCTAGGTAAATTACTTATTGGATATTGAAAGGACAACTCATTTTTGAAAGACAAAAAGAACAACGCACCTGAACCTATCGTATTTGAATCTAGTAACGAATTTGGCACAGTATCACGTATCCGTACATAAAAAAACGGATGTATTGAACGTTTCTTTATTGTGATCGTTACCTCTGTAGAATCAGCTGCATAGAGATCTTGCTTTGAGAACGTCCTTTCCACAACAATCCCTCGAAAGGAAAATAAAATTGCCACAATCGTTAACGCAGATACAACAAGAACACTATAAAATAAAAACCAACTAACAAATCCTCCCTGAAACATTGCATAGGCAAATAATGCACCATTAATTAAAAGTAAAAGAAAGGACTTAAATAAAGAAAGAAAAGGAGAAAGGACCCTCTTCATCTTGTCATAGCTTCTTTCCTTGTTGTTGGCACTGTTACTCGTTCAAGTAATTCAATGATTATCTGCTCAGCTGTCATCCGACTCATGCTAATATCTGTTTTTAATACAAGACGATGAGCTAATGTAAACGGCGCTAAATACTTCACATCATCCGGTATCACATATTCTCTTTCTTGAATAAACGCATACGCTTGAGCCGCCTTCATTAGCGCAATCGAACCACGAGGACTCACTCCTAAACGTACATACTCTTCTGCTCGAGTTGCTCTGACCAATTGAATAATGTAAGACTTTACTTTCTCATCAACATAAACACTCTTCACTTGCCTTTTCATTTCTAATAAGTCTTCAGGAGTTAATACTGACGAAAGCTCATCTATTGGATGACTATTTTCTATTCTGTTTAAAACTTCTAATTCTTCTTCCTCTGTCGGATAACCCATTTTTAATTTAAATAAAAATCGATCAAGCTGAGCTTCTGGAAGTGGATATGTTCCTGCATATTCAATCGGATTTTGAGTTGCCATGACAAAAAAGGGATTAGACAGCTTTTTCGTGTCCCCGTCTACGGTAACATTCCCTTCCTCTAACGCTTCCAGGAGAGCGGACTGAGTTTTTGGTGATGTTCGGTTGATTTCATCCGCAAGAACAACATTCGCCATAATTGGACCCGGCCTAAACTCAAATAACCCGGTTTTCTGATTATATATCGATACACCCGTTACATCGGACGGTAGTAAATCTGGTGTAAACTGAATACGTTTAAAGTCCGCTCCAAGTGTTTTTGCAATTGATTTGACCATGACTGTTTTCCCGACACCTGGTACATCCTCTAATAAAATATGACCACCTGCAAGCATCGCAACAAAGCTCAACTCGACCTCTTGGCGCTTACCAACAACAACTTTCTCAATATTATTTATCGCACCTTGCACTTTCGCACTCATATCCTCCATCTTAAAACCTCCATCTCCAAGGGATTCCCCTAACCACTATGCTAGTAAAATAAACTTTACGACGACTATATTACATTGATCATAACACGATTTTAGCCAACTTCTATCATCATTCATTTCCAATTTTACTAGAATTAAAGCTCCGGCGCCTCCTAAAAGCATAAAAAATCCAAGATTAAGAGAAAAAGGGATTATTGCCCCCCCTACTAAAATTCCATCATGTGTTTTAGATTCAATTAAAAAAGAAAGGGTGCAAGAAGAAAAGTTCTTCTTGCACCCTCAAATTATTACTCCCAATGCACCTCATAAGCTACATACATAACTCCTTCATACATGAAGAATGCTGGTGTAACAACTCCAACTTGTAGTGGTGGCAATTGTGGTCCATGCTCAGTTACTGTAACATCCACTTCAACTGCTTCAGTTAATTCAGCAAACTTTACCAGTATTGTTGATTCATCAATACCAGTTACATTCTCAATAGTAATGGAAAACCTCTATAAACACATACACTCCACTTAGCTTGATTAGTGACTGCAGATAGATGGTGTAGCGTTGTGTTGATTACCTTTTGACAAATACATTTACTCACGACTTTAAATTACGTAAGTTAACTAAGCATTTTACCCCCTACAACAAAAAAGTAAGAGTCGTGCTTATTTCAGATATATGGTTCTGGTCTGCCCATAAGATAAGGTAATTGTAAGTTGTTCCATCTATTTGAATAGTTGTAGGGTACTGAACGATTAAAGCAGCTTGACCACGCATTTCAAGAGGTTGGTCTTCAAAAGGAAAAATCAAACATGCTTCTTGTTTTTCAATTTGTGTGTTAAAGATGCGTGGTTCTGTACCGTATGGTAAGAGTTGGTGGAATGCTTCATTCTGGCACACAATATTAATTGTTTCATCTGAAAAAATCGCTGCAATCTGAAAGAAACCATCCGGACCTTCGTATCTTTCTTCAGTTACTCTTTGCCAATGTGAAGGATATTGAAACCTGACATTATAGGTCGTATTGGTTTAGGTCATTTTCAACGGAGAAACTACCATAGGTGACCATTGCAAAGTCGTAATCAATACTCCTTCAATTAATCGAATCGGAACAGGATGGTTTACATCCATTACCCGCATTTCGCTTGCTGCTCCCTCGTAGTTACACCCCGAAAGATAGGCAATTTTTTTGCCATCTGGTGACCATGTAACAGGAGTGGCAAAGCAATCCGAGATTGCCCTTGTTCGATCGTTTTCTCCATGCCTTCCCGTTGTTCTGATCAGTGAAAAATATCCGATGTCTTCATATGCAGTCGCACTATAAGCAATTGTCGATGAATCAGGAGACCATACTGGAAAATAGTTTTTTCCAAGCGGTCCTCCGCTCACTTCAAATACGTTACCAGTTGAAATTTCTACAGTAAAAATAATTGAGATACTTACACCAGGAGTTGTATACAATGCATACGATCCATTTGGAGAAAGTCGAACATGATTAAGTGCTCCCGCTATATTTTTGGTAATTTGCCGCTTACCTGTTCCATCCGTTCGAATCCGGAAAAGCTGACTGATTCCTGATGCATCTAGAGCTTGAAAAAGCAATTCAACACCGCTCTGACACCATTGGACATCGGTTGCACTCGGCTGGTTTATTCTCTCAACTTTATGTGTAATAACATTGTACAAAATAATGTCATCTTGCTTCGGATACACGATTTTTTTACTATTAGGTGACCAATGTAAATAAACTCCTAACCCATCTTCGAACTGATCAATACGGGAAACTGCACCTTCAGCTACTTGAACGACATAGAGAATACCATCTTTCCCAACAAAAGCGATTCTGCTACTGTCAGGTGACCAATAAGGAACCGAAAATGATTCCCCTAAGCCTGTTGTAAGTTGTACATTCACACTATTACTAGGATTATATAACCATATATCATAATCTCCCCCACGATTGGATGTATAGGCAATCAATCCTTGATCCCCAGTGGGAGCATAAGGAATGATAAGCCTCATCCCCGGAAATAAATCATAGGAAGGAAGCCTATTTACCTGCCTAATTAGCTCAAAATTGCTGTGTCCCCCTGTCATTACGTTAAAGCGTCTTCCAATTTGAAAAAGCGTGTCACCTGGTTGAACAACATAGTAAGGAACACCAGGCGGAACTTTTAACAGCTGCCCGACTTGGATCACATAAGGAGGAAGAAGCCTATTTGCTTCGAAAATAATAGCTAGAGGAACTCCGAAATATTGTGCAATTTTAAAAACCGTATCTCCAGGTCTTACACGTATAACATCAACACCAGGAGGAACAGAAAGCTGTTGCCCTACATAAATCATATAAGGGGGACCAAGGTTGTTTGCGGCAATAAGAGACTCAACTGAAAGCTCCCATCGCTTCGCAATCAGATACAGCGAATCACTGGGAAGGACTTTGTAAAAAAGTTGCATCACTTAACCCTCCATTAAATTAATTTATCTACTCAATACTAAATTTGATATAAAGTGAGACAGCTTTTTCGATGAAACCTATCACCTAAAGTATCCAGAAATGTGAAACTTCAATTTGTGGGGGGTTATTCATCCTGACTAATTGTTAGTTGAACCAATCGGGCTGTTAGCGTCCTTTATATCCCACCTAAACATCTTTGTTTTACTTCATGTTTTGAAGTGAGAGTCTTAACAGACGGTCGCGGCAATACCCGCCAGTTTATCCCCCCGACTTTACAACATATCCATGTCCCCCCTCCTCCTGCCTATATGCTATTCACCTAAGTTGTCAAAGATTCAACAAAGTAGTTTTCATTGTTAATTCAGAATGTATTTTTTCTTTCTTGTTTACCATTCCTGCTTTGTTACTTCATTAAGAAATTGTGCAATCCCTTTTGTTAATCCGTAGAGCCAAGATGAATACTTCTAGCCTTATTTCTTATTCATTAATCCCTTAAAGTTAAGGGAGGATAGAAGTTTCAGTTCTTTTGATAAATTAAAAGGTGTTAAAAAACAATAAATGGCGACTAGTTAGGGTTGAAAACTCTTAAAACTCTGGATTATTGGGGAGTTGCGTAGGATTATTGTCATCAGCATCCATCAAACAAATCTCATAGTTGAATGTTTGATGGATGCTATTTTCCTCTACTTCTAATACATTTACGGGTCGGTACTCATAAGATAATCAAATTACGAAGAATGTATATCTATATGTAACACAAGAAATGAAAAAAGAAGCTTCTCAAAAGTTCAGTGAACTTTTGAGAAGCCTCCGTTAAAATCCTCAATGTAAGCTGCCCGTAAGCTTTGAGTGTGTAATATCGTTAACGAGAGGTGCAAAAGGTGTGGTAAATCAACGCTTTGAATGTTTTTGGTTGTAACATCTTTAACGGGGATTTACCGTTTTTTATGGAATTGCGTTAGCAAAATGTTAGCATCTATTCACACAATCCTACTGTGATGCTTGTAGGTCACAAAGGTATTAAATGATGTAATCTTGTTAACCTAACTAAAACTACATCTTGAGTTCTACATTTACTTTTATAAAAAGCTCTAGAGTTCTTCATCCTGAGTTAAACACTGGTTTTCTCAAGTTTATTACTCTAATTGCTAGCTCAGTAAGCACAATAATAAATGTGTAAATTCTCTTGGGTTGGACACGAGGGAAGTCAATAAGTAATGAAAGGTTTTCAGGAGATGGGAAGGGTTCCATTCTTCTGATAATCAGCCCATGGAATAACTAAATTCTACACGGCGATATATTTTTTTTTACAATAAGTAATGTTCTTGTGTTAAGTTATTTATTATCATAACGTACTAAGTCGTAGTTCATAAAAATACTGCACAGCTGGATGCTTTAACTTCATCTCCTCATTCATGTTTAAAATTCGTTTTTTTCCAACCCGTCTATCCACCAAAGCTAGTATATTTAATAGGATATCATTGCTCTTTATGCTTTCCTCTATAGGAGTGGATAAGAACTTATTAGCTACAACGGTAAAGTTTGATTTACTTAATGATGACTGTGCTGACAAAATCTCCTTTGCATATTCTGATAATTTTCTACTCCTTGCAATAACTAGTAGACGATCCTCTGGTACTATCCCCTTGGTTCCTTTTCTCACCACTTCAATTTCCTCATTATTGATAGGGAGTTGAATACCTGAATCATTCTTAATTTCTAGCTCTGTCTGATACCATCTGATTAAGGTAGTTATATCACTCATATTGAGTACATTCTTTTTATCAACCGCAATATAACAAATTCCTGCTTTATCAGGTAAATAACGGTAGCTGGTTGCACGATATTCAACCCTTCCATATAACGCAGGACAAAGGAAACTCTCCAGATTTTGCTTCAATTTGCTCCAGACCATGTAATTCTCCTTAATTCATATTATAAATATTTATTGAGGCAGTCGTTCTAATATCCATAATACAATAACCAACACATCGAACATACTAAATAAAACCTACAGTCAACTAAGATAAGAAAATACTAACAACAAAAAACCACTCCCTTTAAAAACGAGGCCGCTGCCTCTTTTCAAAAGCGCGCTATGAGTGGTTTTCTCATAGCAAGCGTGCAACGTGCGGAGCCATTACCACTTCTCGAATCGTCTAGATTGGACTTTTTCAGTGGGCTCTTTAAAAACGAAGATGGTTTTTGCTATTGAAATAAACTATCCAGATGAATAGAGTGTAATATCGTTAACGAGAGGTGCAAGAATCGCGGTAAATCAACATTTTGGATATTCCTGTCTGTAATATCTTTAACGGCGATTTACCGTTTTTTATGGGAAACCGTTAGCAATTTAAAGTAAATACTACAGTGGTTCGAGCACTCCACATGTGTAGAGTGTGTAATATTGAAAAATCGTGACTGAAAAGGATGTAGTAGTGTTCACCGCTAATCCACATTCCTCCTTTTGAAGTTATTTATGGGATATATAAAATTAACACAAATTAAATTACGAACAAATTATAGTTGTTACGGTATTCACTTAACTTTAATTTTCCATTTAAAACTAAACATTCGTATCATTGGTACTATCACCCAAACAATGATACCAAACAATGAGATAATCATAATTATAGAAATAATGGTTTTTATTAATAAATTATCAATATTAAAAGCTAAAATAATTATATTAATAGGTGTAACAATTACAGTTAAAATTGTTAAAATTAACCTAAACATACTTTGAGTGTTCCTAAAAAAATTGGCTTCATTTAAAAAAATAAATCTTCTATATTCTAAGACCTTATTTTCTAATTTATTTTTCAGTATATTTATTTCCTTTTTTACATTTTCTGAATAATGAATTCTCCCTTCCTTTAATGAAATGATCTCAAGGTTACTATCGTATCTAATAATTAATAGTGAACAATCATCAATTGAAAAGCTTTCTACTTCAAAATTATCTATTCGTAAAAGTTTTTTTATTAATCTATTTTCTTCTAGAGTAATGTCACGACTATTAAATTTTTCTTTAATATAATTCTTTATGCTATTAAAAACCTGACTTACATCACCACTTTTTAAATCATTCAAAAATAAGAACTTTATTCTTTCATCAAATGTTAATTTATCAAACTCATTATTTAGATAAGAACAAAACATTAAAAAATTATTATTGTCATTTACTAAATCCAGCCAAAAAATATTAAACTCAAAAGTATATAACTTACAAAAATGGATTATATTACTTTCCTTTGTTTCAGGATGAGGATCAAAGTTAATTTCAAAATATATAGAGACTGTTTCACTTTCCTTTTTTATAAAATGAAGCAGCTTATCTTTTTCCTTAAATTCACAATAAAAACCAATCTGGTTAGACCGAAATAATTTGTTAAGTTCTTTCACAAATAAACTGATCCACGTATAAGTGTTTATTGTAAAAACATCTCCATTTATATGAACGATCCCATCTTCAATTAATTCATGTAAATACCTTGTTGAATCAGGATATGGTGTAGAACTCTCAAAATGATCTCTATTAAAAACTATTTTCCCGTTATTATTAACTTTATATATTTCTAAAATATCAGATAAAACCTTAAATTTATACGCTAATATCATTTGGAATCATTCCTGCACTTTTTATTAATCGATCGATCTGTTCAAGAAATTTTTCTAGCGAGTTTTTATTTTCCCCATACAAATGTAATAGCCTTTTTAATAAATCTATAATACTATCCTTATCATAATTACAAATTTTTGAAAGAGTTTCTATGACCGTTGGATCTAAATCAAAAGCAAGCTCTGACTCTATTTGACTTGCAAGTTTAATATTTCTTATTAAACAAAAGTAAAAAGAATTTTCTAGAACATCAACAAATACACCTGTTTCATCATTACAAACATCATTAAGACATTCCCTAAGATTTTTATAACATGTTTTTAGTAAATTTTCTGTTCCTGCAAATGTAGAAATTAAACTTCCATTTGCCTTTGTTATAAGATCTTTCTTAAAGTTAAAATTTAAATAATCATATTTCAATAAATCAGTTAGCTGATAAATAAAGTCATTGATATCCTGTGGTAATAATGTCTTAGCTCTTGAGATAAGTTTTCCATTAAAGCCATCTATCATTAAGACCTTGTTTTCCACTTCAGAAATTGTCACTTTAACATGAGAAATCTGATGTCTTTCATATAATTGTTTTAGTTCATTTTGTGCAATAGTATCCTTTATATCAGTTGGATTAAGAATGTCAACACCGACTTGGTACATTCCATCAATATTAAATTTCAATTTGGATGGTATCGAACCTTCTACCAATAATAGACTTCTTAATGATTGGTCTTTAAGTTTAGTTGGCTTTACTTCCCCTCTTGTGACAAGGATACACTCTAATACTTTTTTCACAAATAGTTCCTTTTGTGAATTTGTATGTGTGAAATTAGAGTAATTTGTTACTAATGCAATATTACATTCTAAAAAAATCCTAATTTCTGTATTTAAACTTATTTCATTTTTATTTCCTTTAAAAAAATCAGGTCTCTGACTTGAGAATTTGACATCAATTATTGGTTGTTTTTTTACTGTACTGAAAATGTTATAACTTATTTTAAGACCCTCTACCCCAAACTCATTAACATCTCTTCTTAACATTGACAATTTTTGATTTATTGTATCAGAGTTATTCATATCACCAATAAATTGGTATAGAATAGCATTAAAATCAAACATCGGCTTAGGTCTGGTTAAAAAGAGAGTTTTTATTTGATCATTAAACTCCTTTTTAATGTCTCCTTCCAGGTCTTCACTAAGCTTATAGAAAAAATTAGGGAATTCCTCATTATTTCGCGGTCTTGTATTTACTAAACGTTTTCCTAGAGCATATATATATAGTTGATTGTACATTTCTTCTGAAAGGTGATTCAGCATTTCCCATATAGTAAATACTCCATGTCTTGTAAAAAACATCTTCTGCTCTAATTTACTCATCAGTTAAATCATCCTCAATTAACATATGGTTTACGTATTCAGTTGCCCTCTGAATATTTGAAACCTTATTCTTAGAATAGAGTTTTTCAATTATATTTTGCAATTCATTTACTGTTATATTCATTGCATCTGAATTACTTAACAGATTACTAGTCGCTTCTTTGACAATATCTTGATTAATTCTTTTTCTTCCTTTATCCTTTAAAATTTCGACAATTTCGTATGAGAAAACCGCTGTTATTAATTTGTAATAATCTTGTATAGCTTTATAACCCTCTTCTGCAAAACTTATTTCAATTTCTTCTTCCCTACCAATATCTTTTATAAATGCTTTTACCCTTTTACCATATAGTAAATAATCTAAAGACTCGTTCCCCTCATAATCCTCCTCCTCGTTGTTACTACCACTTTCATCTCTAACATTTTCATTTACACCGTTGTTTTCTTCTTTTACTTCCTCCACTTAAAATCCACCTTTTTACTTAATTTATTTTATTGGTATTGTATCAAATATTTACATATTTTTCATTTTTATAGTGAAACTTCTTATTGTGAACTCATTGTTAATTCACTTCCAATAATTTATAATTACTAGTAAATATATCCTATTAAAGTAAAAGAGTGATAAAGAATGAGTTATTTTCTATCAACAAAAACCATCAAACATGCGTACAATGACCTTACTAATGTAGAAATTAAAAATCCAAGTGTATTATTTTCCTTTCTTATTCTAAAAGGGTGTAAATTTAATAGTTTGACTTTAGAACCGCTCGAAAACATTCCTAATTTAGGTGTAGATTTGACTAAAAGATTGAGTTGGCTTTTCGGACCAAAAGAAAAGCATACAGAAAAGTCAAATTTTATAAATCCATTTAGTATGACTGAGTGGGGAACGAACCCAAAGGAATCAATGGAAAAATGGGTTAGAACAAGATTAAAAAATAATATTATTGGTGGTGCTACTACTTGGAGAAATGTTATTCGGGAGGATTTAAAAGCTGCTCAAATAAAGTTTACATATGATTATTTGGATGAAGTTAAAACACTTACAGAGATTCATGAGAATAAAATTAACTTAATCGCACTAATAGTATGGTCAAACCGATTTACAGAGTTCGAAAGAAAAGTTACTTTTGGGGAACTTTCACAAGAATTCTTAAAAACCTTTAACATAAGTGAACAAGAATTTAGTGCCTTTTTCCACACAAATAACAATATTGAATTGGAATTTCAAGAGGATCCGCATGATGCTAAAGAAATTAGGGCTCTGATTGGTGAACCAGAATCACAAGAGGAATGGATTAACGTTCAATTAGTAACTGAAGAACAATCTATATATGCAAGGAGATTTGAAATGGAAAAAGCAAACACTAATCATACTTCAAATGAACAAATTGAAAAATTACTAAATCGCTACTATCAAGTAATCTTAAGTGGACCACCTGGTACTTCAAAGTCATTTATTAGTTCTGCACTTGGTGAGGAATTCAACTCAGTGACAAAAATTCAATTTCACCCTCAATATTCTTATCAACAGTTTGTCGGTGGTTATATCGTGGAAAAAAGTGAAGTTAATTACAAAAAAGGTATTTTATTAAATTTAATCGATGATATTAAATCCAAGCCAGAAGGTGAAAAACACCTTTTAATTATTGACGAAATAAATAGAGCAAACTTAAGTCAAGTCTTTGGAGAAGTAATCCAATGTTTAGACAGAGGCTATACAACACAAATACTTGTCGAAGGTGAAATGAGTGATATCTCGTTACCAAAAAATTTGTTTATTCTTGGAACAATGAACTCATCTGATAGAACAATAGGTTCAATTGATCATGCCCTAAGAAGAAGATTTATAAACGTATATTGCCCACCTAACCCCAAGGTATTACTTGATCTTTGTATCCCAGAAGAAGGAATAAATGTTCATGATTTATTAGAAAAAATAAATGATAATTTATTAAAAACACATAAAAATCGTGAATTAGTTATTGGTCATGCTTTATTTTTAGATGAAAATGTTAAAAAAGAGGATAATAAATATCATTGGGATTTGGAATCACTTGAACTTTTGTTCAATTTTAAAGTCCTCCCTATGGTTGAGGAATACTGTTACGGAAACTTTTCTCAAATTAAATCTGTACTTGGTGATGAACTCCCATCAAGATTAAGTGGTAGCGATTTCGAGAACGCAATCAAGGAATACACTTACAAATGAAAAAATTATCAATTAAAGAGAATACTTCGCTAACTCTTGAAGATAAGCATGTTGAGATTATCGATGAAATAATTACTAATAACCCTGAACTGCCAATTAAGCTTAATAACAACGTCTTATCATTTAATGACTATACTGTTGGTATTATAAAGATAGGCGATATTCTTATAGAAATAAATTCTAGAAATGATGCAATATCTATGAATTCAATATTCGAAATGTATTCTTTCATCAATTCAAATCATGTAGATCCATTAGATCAGACAATCGGTTTCGACATGGAGAATTCTTTTGAGCTTACATCAATTACAAATTATTTTCATAAATTATGTTACTCACTATTAGCACAAGGATTAACAGGTACCTTTAGTAAGAGAAAAGAATACTCAAATATAATTAAAGGAAATATTGTCTTTGAAGAGTACATTAGCCAAGAAGTTCCATATAAAGGGGTTAGTATTATCAGTGAGGAATATACAATAAATTCCACACAAAACCAAATAATAAAAGCTGCTTTACGTAAATTAAAAGAATCAGAGCAATCTGAGGATTTAGTCATTAAACTCAACCAATTATTAAGAGAATTTGAATTTGTCGATGACAGAGTATTTAATTATTATGAATTAGAAGATCTTGAAGCCACTTTTATAACTTTTTACTCTTCAAACAATTATTATCCCATGGTTTTAGAAACATCAATTAAAATTCTTAAGGATTTAAAGACATCTTACAGTAACGGAAAAATAGAATGGTACTCTTTCTTAGTAAATTCGAACGATACTTTTGAAAAATATGTCCGAAAATTGCTCAGCCTTGGACTTGAAGAAGAAATAACCAAGTGGAAAGACCCCAAAGTTTTTGCAGCCATCAATGCTAATCAAGAGATTGGATTAAAGAGTTACTCACCTGATGTTTTAATTGATTATAACGAAACTTACGGAGTAAGTAGGGCTGTACTTGATGTTAAGAATAAGTTTTTCGATCCAAGAAAACAAAACACAGCAGAATTAATTAGTTCTAGTGATCTTTACCAAATTATTTTTTATTGTAGGAAATTAAAAACGAATGTTGGTGGTGTCATTTACCCCACTAATGAAAATTATCCTCCTTGTAAAATAGACATAAATGACGAAGGTGACCCTTTAATTTTTCTTATTTCTATTAATATGACAGATAGTTTTGAGAACAGGTTTAATAAATTAAATAATGAAATTAAAGAATTTATTTTATTGAACACATAGGGGTGCTACAAAAGTAGCACCCCTATGATTTAAATTAATTGTAATTGTTCCTCCTTCGAGGCACGGATGTTCAGTTCATGATGATAAATCATTTTTTCTATTATTGCTTGTACAACTGGTACAGTTACCGCATTCCCTAATTGTTTCTTCGCCTGTGCATTAGAGACATTAAATTCAAACCATTCGGGGAATCCTTGCAATTTTTTACACTCTTCAACGGATAATTTCCTTTTCAGGTCCCATAGCTTTGGTTCTCTTGTTGCAATTATAGAAGGAGCAACACTATCTAGACTACTATAATACGCTTCTTGGATCTGCGTTTTTGCTTTGTCCCCAATATGAAACCTTAGTGTCTTATCAGGTTTGAGGAATGAATAAACACCATGTTTACCCTTCTTTGTATGTGGAGCATATTTGGAACTATCATGTTGAATTCTTTTTTCGTCAGACACTTTCATTTGCTCAAAATGATAATCAATACGATCACTTTCAAATTTAGTTAATTTTAATGAATCATCTTCATTATTAACATCAACTATATCCCTTAAAATTGTCCCACCCTTTAATCCCTGTGGAAATTCAAAGTGGATATTATTCTTAAAGCCCACACAAAACCATCTTTGTCGATATTGTGGTACGCCAAAATTATAACTATCTAAAATATCCCAATAAATTGTATAACCTAGTTGTTCTAAAGTATCTTCAATGGTTTTTAAGGTTTCTCCACTTTTATGTGATTTTAAGCCCTTAACATTTTCCAATAAAAACATTTTAGGTTTTTTCTCGTTAAGTATTCTTACAATATCGAAAAATAAGGTTCCTCGGATTTTGTCCTCAAATCCTTCTAACCTCCCTGAATAACTAAAAGGTTGACAGGGAAAGCCTCCAGCTAAGATATCAAAATCAGGTAAATCCTTAGCTTCAAACTTTGTAATATCTCCACTTGGCTTATCTCCAAAGTTGTGTTCATAAACCTGACATGCAAATTTATCAATTTCAGATGAGAATACACACTCTAATTTATTATTTTGTATATTTTCAAACGCTGCCCTGAAGCCACCTATTCCAGCAAATAAATCTATAAATTTATATTCACTACTTTGCTTATTCATATTAATCACCTTCATTAAAGTATTATATCTGCCGTGAAAATGAAAAATAATACGGAACGAAATATTTGCTTAAGTATCCTTATTTACTCTATTCTTCACTTCATCCATTTTAGCATAAAAGCTATCTTCTAAATCAATTTCAAAGTAATTCGCAAATTTAACCAAATAAGCAAAGCAATCTGCTATTTCTTTTCCGATATTTTCCTTATGTTTTTCTTTCGCCTTCATAAAAGCAATTTCTACACTCTCGTTCTCACTATTCTTTTTAACAATATTAAAAATTGCTCTAAATTCTTCAGCAACTTCACTAACTTCGGTGGTGAGTAACATATAATTATTTAATAAGGAGGCTTTTGCTTCGTCATAATTATTGTTCCTTATTTCCCAATTCATCTCTTTTTGATATTTCTTAAGAAATTCCTGCATCTCTTTCATAAAATTTACACCTCAAGTAATAATATCTATTATTTTACCATAAATCTTACTAATTATTTTTTTGTAAGATAGTTATTCTTACAAAAAATAGTTACTCTAAGATATTACTATTATAGTATTAAAAATGATAGTCAGCATAATAGCGAACAACATCAATCCTGCCATGCCCCAAATCAACTGAAGTAAGCCATAGGCATAGTTCTTTATGAGTTAATCGACGCTTAGTACGGATTTCAGATT
This sequence comes from Bacillus sp. FJAT-45350, assembly GCF_002335805.1. Classification (NCBI taxonomy): domain Bacteria; kingdom Bacillati; phylum Bacillota; class Bacilli; order Caryophanales; family Bacillaceae; genus Bacillus; species Bacillus sp. FJAT-45350. Next base: position 2,983,545 of record NZ_NISU01000001.1, read on the forward strand.
TAACCTTAGCTCGTATATTTTTAATTGTAGTATTAAATTTTACCTTTAAATAAGGATCTAAATTGATTTTAGCGGCAACTTCCTGTTTTAATTGATGTTTGGTCATATTACAGTAATTGTCCATTTGATATTGTGCATAAGCTTTTCTAGCTGAATGTGAAGTATATTTTTTTCCACCTCGATCAACATTAGCATTTAAAGCTGCTTTTCTTATATTTTCTTCAACAAGCTTTTTTGAATGTCTAATAGATTTATCCTGCTGATAAGTATTTTTCACTTGAAAAACAGGTGCTCCCTCCTTCTTGCCCATTACCTGGTTTTCTAGCATACATATTGTATCTTTATGTTTAGTCGTTACAAATCGAACAAGCCCTCCTTTTCCTTTAATACGAACCAGTAGAGATCCATCATCCAAATATGTTAAATCTGATTTCTTTAATGATATCGCTTCCGTTATACGTGCTCCTAAATACCTCTGTGTTTGATGAATTTTTGAGATAACATCTGTGTTTGGTGAACGAAGTTTCAAAATTTCACTTTGTACCTTTGCATAGTCTGAATGCGATGCTTTTAAAGTTTTGGAATCTATACTCTTTCTAAATATCCCTGCTGCCGTTATCCTTTTTAAAATCTCTCTTTTATCACCTACTTTGACATTTCCCCTAAAAACACCCGTTACTTTGGATGCTTCATAAAAAGAATGAAGTGCATGAGCAAATCTACGCATTGTATAAGCTGAAACAGTCGGATCATTACATTTATATTCTTTAATTTGTTTATCTATAAAATCATACGCATACCTTGGTTTCGCCCGTGCTATATCGTAAACTCCATGTTCACGATATAAATAATTTGCATATGCTTGGACAACATTTCTATATGTTTCAACCGTACGGTCAGCCAGTTGTTTTTTTCTATGATGATTACCAAAAGTTAAACCCTGTTCTTTTACTTTGTCGAAAACTTTGTCTATTTTAGCTTTACTTTTATCTATACTCACTCTTACCACCTCCTAAAAACCGCGTTAAAAAGAAAGCTTTTTGCATATCCCTACTAGGGATGGTTCAGTCCGACTTTTCCTTTGAAAAAATCCGACTGAACCTCCCTGTCATTCTCACACCCAAAAATCTCCCATTCGTAAGACTTATTTTCTTCCTATTAAGCTTTAGCTTAATAGATTTAAATTTATTGCTTACTCATATTTCGACAGCCAGAATCCTAATTTCTGACCCTAACGCCCTTGCGTTAGAATTAATAATGGACTGCACTTTAGCTTTAGATCCGTGACAGTGGTCGGATCAGATGTGAAAATTGATAAATATAGCCTTTTTCCTTCATACTAAAATATTTGCCATCATCACCAACAATTACATGATCAAGCAATTCTATCCCTAATAGCTTTCCAGAGTCCTTAATTCTTTCGGTCACGTTAACATCTTCTTTAGATGCTATTGGATCGCCACTTGGATGATTATGCCCCAAGATAATGCTGGCACTGTTAGCCAAAATAGCCGCTTTAAAAACTTCCCTTGGACTACTATCGCGGAATTTAGACTACCGATAGAAACTGTATTAATAGCTGTTACTTTGTTCTTCGTATCCAAACAAATAAGTACAAAATGTTCCCTGTCTTCTTTTCCTATAAACTCCTCTAGAAGTCGTACTGCTGATGTTGGATCTGTTATTTTGTTCGTGTTATAAGGAAATGTCTTTTCTTTCAACATTTGAATCTTTACAACACTTAACCTTCTTTTTCTTACTGTCCTTTTTTCTTCAACTTGTGGTTGTTGCATATTTTGCAACCTCCTTCTCGTTTTTATTGTCGTATATGTTACTAGTTCGCACTAGTTTCGTTGTCGCAATGCTCGCACATATTTGCGACAGGTTTTAAATCCTTCAGATAATAACACCTATTTAAAAAATGTGTGAAAAAAATCCACTTTTTTTAAATTATGGTATAGGTTCCTTGTTATATCTGGAGGTGACTAATTTGAAACAAATGAAACAACAGCTCTTAAGAGCAAAAAATATTCCTGAATTCAAAATTGTAATTAAAGAAATCGATGAAGATGTAGTTTTAAATAAAGAATTTAAGGAGGGGAGTTTAAAACCTTACATAAAAACTGGAGTTAGATTACATGAAAATACAATTGAGTTACCCATTTGGGATGATGAAAATTTATTTAAAGAATTCATTCCTCCTTGGGGATTTCATAAATTTTGTGATTTTCAAAAGAGTGAATTCGGTTTAGGTCTCATTCACATTCAATTTCGATATGGGAAGAAAATTAGAAAAAAGAGTGATTACAGGTTTAGGGAAGAAAAGGATGTCGAAAAAATTGATTTTTATTTTTTATATGACTTTCATAAGGAACATTATTTGGAGGTGAAGCCTGAAAATAGCGAAGAATGGCAAAGGAGAGTATCAGAAATGGAAGTGATAGAAAATCAAACTTTTACATTTGTTTGGGATTATCTTGTTAATAAAAGATCTACCTTTATTGAGAACAATGAAAAATTTAAAAAGAGTAACAGAAAAACATACTTAGACATAAAAAATCATTTATTGCTACTGGAGGTATTTTTGGAGGATACTTGGTTATATTTTGATTTACTATTTATTGTTTATGGAGATTTAACACAAGAAGAACATTTTTATTTGGAACAAGCAATTAGACGGCAAAAAAAGCTTATAACGAACAGCATTGATTATATTCAGCAATTTAATGATGATCAATTATTTGACGCATATGATGACTATGCTAATAGAAAGGATAATAAATCAGCATTCGGTATTATTTCAGAGACCTTTTTTATGATTGATACCCTACTTAAAGCTAGAAAAGAGAAAATAGAAAGTGATGAATGGTTTGTTTATAACCCTACACAAGGTTTTTTACATATGGATAAGAAAAGTAAGAAACTCTATCCTAATTTTGCTGAAGTAGAAAGAAGACGCTCTCTTTATCAACAGGCAGCAAATTCTGAATCAGAAAAAACACTTCATATTGAAATATTTAATAGGCAAAAATAATCGGTTGACAATAATACAATTCCAATTACAATACTCTCGACGGATGACTAATAAAAACGAAGAAATAACCTCTTTTTAAAAGTTCGGGGCTAGTTTTAAGCTAGTCCCCTTGATAACCTCACCCTTCATCTATCGATAAAAAAGAAGTGACACCCGCTAATTATATATTGAAGGACACTAACGCCCTTCGGTTGTTGGCGACAAAAAACTGGTTGCAAAACTTTTTGCAACCAGTTTTTCGTCGAAAATTTTTTTGAAAACAATAAAAGGGTTTTCTAAAAAGAATAAAAATAATATTACACGCAATTAAATATCACTGGCAGAGAGCCTCAATTAGTTATGGCAGGCATGACTAATTGGAAAAAAGACGTATCAATTTGTGGCAGTTCCCCGTCTAACTACACCACGCCTAACCAGCGTGAGCGTCCGTTAGATGGGTGATCTATTTCTCAGATTTATACCGTCCCTGTGCTTTTTAGCAGTAGGTCGAAAGTGTACCTTGTGGTGAGGTGGTTGGTAAAGCAGGACCTGAGCGACTTGTCCCCAATGTTTAATTGGCAGTACAGCACTTTTGATGTGAGTGAATACGGTGGCTCCGTCACGCAATGTATTCTTAAGCTATTCCTACCCTTTTTAGGGGGTAGTCCGCTCGCTCCCCCAGTTTCAACCACCCGCAATGATAGCTGTTAACCCTAAAACCTTTAAACATCTCAAAAAAAGTTTTTGGTAATTTAATCTAGTAATCAGATTTATCTAAAAATAGAAACGCTGATTTATCAATAACCATAAAATTATTATTTTAATAATATATAAACATTATTAACCAATTTATGCTTGATATTATTATTTCAATAATTTTAAAAATTACGGAAACAACTTACAATAACAACTGTTGAGTCATGACCAACTAAATTCATTATATTTGGAGGTTCTGCTAGTGTACTTTACAAACCAAAGTCACCAAAACACCTTTAACAACCTATTGCTACAATTCCCAATTGCAATAAATGATGGGCAGTATCAAGTAGCTTGTTACGTAAGTTCTCTTCCAGAAATCTACAATAAAATTAGTGGAGTTGTTGGGACATCTACACCTTTTGATTGGTATTGGCAATACTTGAATGACCTTAAAGATATCCATTTATCTAGCGGTTATGATTTGATTGCTAAAGCTGGATTACACATTTTTAACGGTTTTAACGGCTTTAATAAGAATGACAAATTAATAAGTGATCCATTTTCTCTTTACGATGCAATCAATACATGGGGTGACGAATTATATAAGGTATTTCTTCAGTCTTTGGAGATTGGTTCAGGACGAATGTTATATCATGGGGAGGTTTTAAAATGAAACCTGAATTACCAGACATCAATATTATGCTATTAGAGACAAATGACCTTGCTTTTGATTTTGACAATGCCAGCTTGCCAAAGCCTGTTCTAAGAGATTGGGACGAAGTTTTAATTAGCTATGCTTATGTTTTGCAAGAGGAACAGAAACTCTACCAGATTATGATGTATTCTTTTGACCTATCAAAAGAAACACTAGATGTTTCAATACTTGATAATGAGTGCTTCGAATTGTTCTTAATGCTTTCTGAAAGTGAGGAAGAAGTCCTAATTCACCAAATGGTGTTAATTGGTCATCAAAAGATGCTGAAAGCAGCTGGTTGGAAAAACTCCAATTTAATAAAGAAAATGTCCAACCAAAAAAATGTTGATGCCATGACTTATTATAAAAGGTTAATTAAACAATCCCATGTTATACGCTCAATGCAACAATGTTTCGAAATTGATCTCTCTAAAGTTAATGTAAAAAAGCTACGACTAAATTATTAAGCTTTTTGCTTAATCCACTTACATTAACTTTACCTACTGTGTATAGCTAATAAATATATCTCTTTGGTAAATGTGCCGTTTACCAAAGAGATACTTTAGGTATGCTTATACTTCCATACACTTAAAGTATAGCATATCCCTTACTTTTTCTTATACCAGAGATTATTGAGATTTATAACTTCTCTTTAAACAACATGAACAACATGAACAACATCAAGATAGTGGGAGAAATTATGACTATTAAACGAGTATTCAGCACTGAAAACGATAAAAGTATAAATGATGTTTTCCAAGATGCAATACGAGAAAACATTGACGATCTAATAAAAAATTTGTACGATCCTAATAAGGTGAATACTGCTACATCTCGCGAAACTGAAAGGAAGATAAAAAATGAGATGTAGTTCTATGAATTTAATAGCAGGTCTAAGGTATGCTCCATACTGCCGAGTAAGTACCACTCAAGACAGTCAAAAAGACAGCCTTGATAATCAGGTTTCGTTCTTTATTAACTTTATAAAGGAAAATAACGGTGTTTTAGTTAATATTTATGCTGACCATGGTAAAACTGGCACTAGCCTTGTTAAAAGAGAAGAGATAAAAAAACTTAGGAAAGCTGCCGAACAAAAGCTATTTGATGTAGTCCCAATAAAATCAATTACTAGATGGGCTAGGGACACGGTTGATTCAATCACTTTGGTAAGGGATCTTAAAAGCTACAATGTTCGAGTAATATCAATCGAAGATGGATATGATTCATTCGACGATCCAGGGGAGATGAAATTAACTATACTATCCCATGCTAGCTCAGCAAGAAAGTGATAACATTTCAAGAAATGTTAGCTTTGGTATCAGAGAAAAAGCCCGAAATGGTATCTTTCATGGTACACCTCCCTACGGTTATAGTAAGGAAAAAGGAAAATTAATTCCAAAATATCCTGAAGCTCAAATCGTTAAAGATATTTATGACTTATACCTTAAGAAAGGTTGGGGCAGACAAAGGATAGCAAACCACTTAACAGAAAAACTAATTCCTACACCTCGTTCTGTATTAGAAGCAAAAAATGCAGGAAACACATGGCATGATTCAACAATTAAAATCATTCTTACAAATCAACATTATGTAGGAGATCTAGTTCAAGGTAAATCAAAAACAGACCCTTCTGATAAAGCATACAGTCAACGACATGGCTACAAAAAGCGAAAGGTCATGAATAAAGAAGAATATATTGTTGCTCCTGGAACACATACTGCTCTAATCAGCCGTGAAGAGTTTCAAGAAGTACAAGCAAGGATGCAAAAAAAGGCAAAGATCCGTTTTCGCGGAAGAGGAAATAAAACTTTATTTGCTAGATTAGCTTATTGTGCTGATTGCGGTGCAGGAATGAATTTTAAAAAAGATAGAAATGCCTATGTATGTGGAACCTATCAAAAAAGAGGTAATGCTGTTTGCCCTTCACATTGGATTAAGTTTAATGTCTTAAAAGAAAAGGTTTTATCTGATATTAAAGAGTTAGCGGAGAATTCCATTGATACACACTCTCTCCAATTCCTTATTCAAAAACATTCTGGGAATAAGGACGAAGACCTAAAAGGAAAACTAGCTGAAACTGAAAAAGCCTTCAAGCAACTTGAAAATGAAAAAATCCAGTTGGTACGAGCGTTAACACGAGAAACTATTGATGAAAATACATCTAAAATCCAACAACAAGTAATTGAAAGTGAACTTTACATTGTTAAAGAAAAGAAGTTTGAAATTGAAAAGTTGTTATTCCAACAAAAAGATGCTGAATCGAATTTGATATCTTTTCAAAATGAAGTTAAAAAATTTGTTCAGTTACAAATGTCTGACGAAGAAATGCTTCGCCAGACACTTCACAAGCTGATAAACAAAATTGTAGTAGCCAAAGATGGAAGCATCACCATCCATTACAACTTTAAAAAACCATTATCAATGGGGGCTTAATTGTCCCCATCTTTTAAGGTCATCAATAATACACACTCCACATGTGTTGAGTGCGGTATATCAATGTTCTGTTAAATTCTGTCTGTAACATCTTTAACGAGGTTGTACTATTTTTTACTTGATTGCGTTAGCAAAATGTTAGCAACGCTTATTGGTCAAAGAACTGTAAAAGATGTTAAGATTCTTTATGTAATTAATTTTTTGTCCTTATTTGTCCTTATTTTGTCCCTATTTTTCCTAATGGTACTTTGTTCATTAAGTAGTTAACTCCAATAATGTCCCCTTTTGTGTCCCTATTTTATTAAGGAGAATAAATATATTTGGTTCCAGCTCCCTTTCCAACAATCTTAACACTGTCTGGTTCCATTTCTTTTACCAAACGTTGTACTTGCTTTTGGTTCATCCCCGTTAATTGCCTTATTTCCTTATTAGTTAAACTTCGATCTGTTTTTAGTATAGATAATATGCGAATTTTGACTGCTTCCTTATCCAAAATTTGCTGACGTTCATATTGCAATTCACCTTTTAATAATTTATATGCACTTCGTGAAAGAGTAAAGTACCTCCCTTTACCACGTCCGATTGATTCTAATAAATTAAAATCATTTTGCATCTTACTAAGTAATTCACGTGCTTGCTCCATACTCCTTTGAGCAACTTCTGCTGCTATTGACGTATCAATTTCTTCATGTCTAATTAAATATTGCAATATAAGCAGATGGTCAACATCAATGTGATTTTTTTCTTGTGCCATATGATTAATTAAGTTTTTGAAATCCTTGTTTAATGGAGAAGATATAAAGGTAAGCAATGTTACTACCAACTTCTCTATATATCGGTGGTTCTTTCCCCTCAATCAATAGCGAACGGAATATCCTTGAAACACCCAGGTTTGAACGGTTGACTAATTTTAATCTATCTAACAAATCCATTAAGTGATTATTCCTCGCTACTGGAGGATGGTGGAGAATATTTTTAGGTGTAATACCACCAACAAACTCTCCTGGATTAGTTAGTATTAGCTTATCATTATATTGCTTCAACATAATAGTTCCATTCATTCGATAATCCCTATGACCAAACGCATTAAGCAAAGCTTCTCTTAAAGCAATTGTTGGATATGTACTAAACTCTGGATGCACAAGTCCAGATTCTACAGTAACCATTGGATTATCGACAGCTATATACCGTTCCAATTCATACAGTGCTACTGGTATAGCATGAGTTCCGTCATCTCGATGAGAATAATCAGTATCACTAATCATCTTTCTAAACGACCATTTGTATTGTGGAATATATTTTGAAATAGCTTCAGGCTTTCCAACAAGTAGTAGGGAGCCTTTAGTAAGAAAGTTTTCCTTTAACGCTCCGATAGACCTCATTAGATGCAAGACTATAAGATGTATGAGGACCTTGTGCTTTATAGAGATTCTTTTTTAATTGTATATTTTCTTTTTTTAGTCTATCAATCTCTTTTAAAGCAGACCTGAGCTGTTCTTGAATATCCATAAGGCTACTCCAATCGTTAATAACTTTAACTCTAGTTTAGCCAAGAAACCTTTTATTTAACAGTCTAATCCTTCATAATAATTTTACTAAGTATAGTTTATGCATAAGGCAGCAATAGAATAATTTTAGTAGCGAGAGTACTAAAAGAGTTGAAATTCTTATAAGGGAGAGTGTTTATTGTGGGTAAGGAAAAGAAGAAAAAGTGCATTGTTGAGGAAACAGAAGACTTCGGCATCTGTGTTTTATATTGTAAAGACTGTAATTATACATTTGAGATAGATTGGGAAACAATTTTTGCAATACAAGAATGTACTCATGGATATGTAGGATTTCATCTAGATGATGTAATGATTGAATGCCCTAAATGTCATAAGTTCATTTCAAATAGTACCAATGATGACCATCATCTTACAGATACAAAAAAACCAAAACGAAATATAACAATAGAAGATAATGAGTTGCCTTTTTAGAATGTTCATCTACAATAATTGGTATATAAATGGAGCCATATGATCACCATTAGCTTAAACTTTGTCACTTAGTTGGTCAAGATATCCAAGTAACATTATTAATTGGTCATTTGTATATCCCATTCTTAATCCCGCTGTTTCTTTTAATTAAATAGTAACATCAATACTTTATATCCTCGTTCACTTTACCTTTGGAAATACTTAGATGGACTGTAAAAATCTTAAAGGTCATACAACGAAAAAAGAAGCTTCCCACAAGTTGGATAAACTAATGAGAAGCCTCTTTTATATACCTAATGTTAGCATTTTGTTAGCAAATCACTACAAAACCCTTATATATCAAGGGTTTTAGCGGTCATCACATCATGCCGCCCCTAAGGTGAGAGTGTGTAATATCTTTAACATAAGGGAAGTAGGGTGCGTTATTTCAAGGTTCTTCTAAATTTTCACTGTAACATCTTTAACTTTATTTTATTGTTTTTCACTGGATTGCGTTAGCAAAATGTTACCAATTTTTAATACGGGTGAGTTGATGGAGAAACGGACGAAGTACGTTCCATGTTTTTGGGGTGAAGTGTAACGGGGACAATCGTTAGTTTTTCGTGTGGCATAGAAATGCACTACCTTTACTTGATACATGTATCGTACCAGGAGGTGCTTCGTGTTTATATACGTTATTTGAATGGGGGCTGACTGAGTACTCCTAAAATATATAAAGAGAGACACTTTTATAGAAGAAATAAAAAAAGCGCCTCACAAGTTCAATGAACTCATGAGGCGCCCCCAGTTGGACAATCTCCTCTACAACAGGCTCTAGCCTTATTGTTAAATGACTTATCAAGTTTATCTTTTACACACTCTCTTGCAATACAATTAACACTAAAGCTACGCTCCTTAAAAGACTACTTTTCTTACTTGATTCACATAAAAATATCGGACAAACAAGAAGTAAATCACTTGAATAAAAGCAAAGCTTCCTAACACTAAAGAAGATTCTACTGTTAAATTATAGCCAAAAAAACGGGATAAAGCGGTAAGTGCAACTGCACCATGAACTAATGCAACGACAATTGGTGAGAAGAACAGAATGGCAATTTGTCTATTCATTACTTTCTGCAGCTCAGATTGTGTTAAGCCAATTCTAGCAATAGCCTGGAATTTGCGCTTTTCTTCATCCAAATCCGTAAATAATCGAAAATAGAGAAAGCTACCGGCGGAAACAAAGAAAACAATCCCGATAAACAAACCAATAAATAAGATCGGTCCGTATGCTTTGTTAATTTCATAAAGTGTATAATCAATGATAGACGTCTTATACTGTAGATTGCCACCTAAGCTATTTAATTCTCTTCCTGCTTCAATTAATTGATCCGTTTGCCCTTCTTCTGCATTCCATACGATACTATGGTCTATTCTTACTGGTGAGCCAAGTTGCTCGAACGTCTTGTCATTAACAACATAATATCCATTCATTGCTGGTAATACATTTGATTCTACGACCTTAGTAGGCTGAAGTTCTTGTCCGTCTTTCAATTCCAGTAACGCATCACTAGCTCTAAGCCCCTCGTTCATCATGACACCACTCTGTTCGACCACGATGACCTCATCTTCCGCAAGATGTAACTCCTCGTCACCAATAAATGCAGCAAAACGATTGTACTCTGAAGCGCTTGCGACCATGACCGTTCGTTCTGCTATCTCAAAATAGGACATCTCAATCGATGCCATCTTGGCATCGATATTTTCCTTCTGCAAGATATCATTAATTCTGTTCGTATCATCCTCAATCATTGCTTCTGTGTCATCTAGATACGGGCTATACGTAATTGAATAGGGAAAATCTTTTGCTCCTTGCGTCAGGATCGATTGAAATCCATACAATGTACCAATTGCACTAAAAGCAACCGTTGAAATAATTGCAACCATAAAAAATGTCCTTGCGTTATCCTTCAATCGAAACGACAAGTCAGAAAACAAGAGCATATTTGTTTTACGCCAAAAGATCGACGGATTACTTTTTAAATGACGAATGATGTACACACTTAACTGGGTAAATAAGAGATACGTTCCAAGTGTTACAACTAAAATAACCGGGATCATCGCATAAACAACATGAACTCCCTCAACCATCGAAGCAATACTATATCCCGAGATCAGTAGTAGTGCTGCTAGTATCGACAGAATCATAGATGCTTTTGGTTCTCCTTTAGACTGTTTATCTCCTTTAATTAAATCAACCAGCTTATTCGTACGGAGAACAAACGAAACAAATAAGGATATACAGAAAAATAAAAATAGAAAGCTAATAAGCGTCAGAACAATCGCTAGTGTTGGAAAGTAAAAATCCAGTGTTTCACTAATAATTAACACGTTTTCAGCAATTAACAGAATCGCTTTTGTAAAAATTAAGCCAGCCACAATTCCACTGACTGTCGCATAAAACCCAATTAAGATATTTTCCAGGAATACCATTAGACGAATTTGTCTATTGGATGCACCTAGCATAATTAACAAACCAAACTCTTTTTTTCTTGACTGTAAAAAGGCGCTCATAGAGTAGAGGATAAAAAAGAAAGAAAACACATAAATGATCCCTCCAGCAACCCCCATTCCAAATAGTGCATTCTGATTAATTGAACCTTCCGAGAATGCCGGGTGGAATGCAAAAATGGCAAAAGTGAAAAATACCATCACCGTAAACATGCTACTCAGGAAGTAGGCAATATACAGTCGTTTATTGCGCAATACATTATTAAACGCGAACTGACGAAAAGTCATTGCCGTCGCCTCCCATCAAGGAAAGCATATCAATGATTTTATGGAAAAATGCTTTCCTACTCTCCCCACGATGAATTTCAGAGTGGAGCTTCCCATCTCGGATAAAAATGACTCGGTCCGAATAGCTTGCTGCCTGTGGGTCATGGGTTACCATTAGCAGGCTTGTTTTTTCCTGCTTATTAATGGCTTCAAGCATAGCCATTACATCCTTTGATGCTTTCGAGTCTAGGTTTCCAGTAGGTTCATCAGCTAACAGTAGTTTAGGTTGATGAATCATCGCCCTAGCAATGGCTACACGCTGAGCCTGACCTCCTGATATTTCGTACGTGCGTTTAGTCATAATTGAAGAAATACCGAGACTCTCCGCAATTTTAATTGCTTTATCCTTCATTTCTTTTACACCGATACCATCTAGTGTCAGTGGTAATACAATATTTTCTTCGACAGTCAATGTATGCAGTAGATTGAAATCTTGAAATATAAAACCTAGTTCCGTTCGACGGAATTTGGCTAACGCATTTTTCTTCAGCTTATGTGGATTTTCCCCTTCAATTTCAACTTGTCCGGTAGTCGGTGCGTCATTGGTGGATATTATATTTAATAGTGTTGTTTTTCCACTACCGGATGGACCCATAATGGTAACAAATTCACCTGTTTCTATTTCTAGACTAACATCAGTAAGCGCGCGGTAGGCCACTTTTCCTTCGTATATCTTACTTACATTGGTAATTTTAATCATAATCAATCTCCTCTGCTACGTTATAACAGAAGTATAGCCGAAGGGTTCAGTCTTAAACTATCGATTATGCTTTCACTACTCTTACATCGATGTAAGGTTTTGCGTCGTTGAAAAAATAATTCGGATCGCTGTCCCTTCACCGACCTCTGATTCAAGTTCTATCCCGTGCTCTAGCTTGTCAGCGACTTCTTTTACAAAGTAAAGCCCCATCCCTGTGGACTCCCGGTAATTCCGTCCATTTTCACCAGTATAAAATTTAGTGAAGATCCGCTTTTTGTCAACTGTAGGAATACCTATTCCAAAGTCCTTCACTTCAAGGATTGCTTCCCCTTCCCTTTCATATACAGATAAGAGAAGATGCTTTGCTTTTCCAGTAGAGTATTTCACAGCGTTTTGAACGAGCTGTGTTAATAGGAAGAAAAGCCACTTTTCATCAGTCACTACTGTTATACCTGACCTTTGTTCCTGTAATTGTGGATATACTTCATGACGTATGTAAAAACGTTTGTTTTCTTGATTCACTTCATGGATTAGCTTGGAAAGGAGGACTGGCTTAATCTGAAAGTCTTCTTTAATCGTACGAAGTCTCGCCATATAGAGTACCGTACTTAAGCCATCTTTCATCCGTTCTGTTTCCTCACGAACGCTCGATGATTCCGGTTCGTCTAACGTTTGTGCTGTTAATTCAATCACAGTAAGAGGTGTCTTCATATGATGAACCCAGCGATCCATAAATAATAAATGCTCATCCTGTCGACCCTCAGCTTTTTGGAGTTCATCCTGATACAAACGATACTGCTTAACAAGTAACCAATCTAGCGCTTCAGATATTGGCGCTTGTCCTGTCACCTCGAGGGATTCCTCCAATGTTTCGATCGGGTCTTGTAACCTTTGATAGAATTCTTTTCTACTAGAGTACCGATAGATGAGATATACGGTTAACAAGACGCAGGATAGAAAGATAGCGTAGAACATGACACCTGTGCCACGATAGCCATCTAGCCATAATAGAATAGGAACCATCACGCATTGAATGAGCTGAAGCACAATAAGACTAACATGCTCCCGGAGAAATAGTTTCATTATTTCTCTTCCTTCCATGTCATATTTAGACGATATCCCGCACCTCTAACCGTTTCCACCGCATTTTCGATACCTAACGCTAAAAACTTATTACGAACCCGAGCAACATTAACATTTAACGTATTTTCATCGACAATGGTTTGATCATCCCAAAGCCTCTCCAACAAATCCTGTCTACTCGCAACGCGAGGATGACGCTCGAGCAATGTTTCAACAATGTCAGTTTCTTTTTTTGTCAGTGCCGTCACATCATGTTTATATCGAAGTTCTAACCGCTCTGGATAAAAGCGCAGGTCCCCTTGAATATGCACTCTTTCTTCATGTTTGCTTGCATATTCCCCGTATGCACGGCGCATGTGACTTCGGATTTTAGCCATAACAATATCTGGATGAAATGGCTTCGTAATAAAATCATCCGCGCCATTTTCTAATGCCATGACTTGATCCATCTCACCCGTTCGAGCGGAAATGAATATGATCGGACAGATAGATTCTTTCCTAATTTGCCTACACCAATAATACCCATCATAACTAGGTAAATTGATATCTAGTAATAGTAGATGAGGCTGTATATCACGAAATATCTCCAATATCCTTTCAAAGTCTTTTATAACAGTGACTTCGTATCCATATTTTGTTATATAGGAAGATAAGAATCCTGCAATTTTTATATCATCTTCAACAAGCATGATATTCTCCATATTTGGTTTCTCCTAATCATGTTTAATGTAATTTTAATGTATCATATATACTTCCATAAATACCATTTTAATCTTCCAGGCTCAATCTCCCTTAATGACATCAAAATAGGGAAATTTGTTGCACGTAATAAACCACCTCATGCTTCGAGAGGTTGACTGCTTTAAATCATGAACTTTGTCCGCACTCCCTCCAACACACACAGACATCTATTTTAACCGAACTTGGCTTTGAGTTAATAGAAATTATGGATCTATTAGGTCATACCAAAGATGAAACAACTGTAAATGTGTATCTACATGTAACAAACGGAAAGAAAAAAGAGACCCCTAACAAGTTCAGTGAACTTATTAGGGGCCTCCGTTAAACAAATGTTAAACTTCAGTCTTGGTCTTCTTATAAACACTAGAGCCTCAAAGGGTTTGGGGCGTTTATTACATCATGCCGCCCATAATTTATTTGCTTTCTTCCTCTTTCATTACCTTTCGAAAACTTCATTTTTATTAACCTTTTAACCTTTATATAAATATTCACTTTCGTATGTTTTCGTTTCTTTATCTTCACTAGTGAGATTTACGTGAGATTTTATAAACCTCACACAATTAGTTGGCTTCCTCATATTGTTGTATCTCCTCCCACCTCCTGCCAAACATTTGAGCATGTCGCTTTGTTAAAAATGAATTATCATACCTTAGTTCATTTGATATTGGCGGAGACATATGAACCATAAAAGGAGCCAATGATTCTTTTGTATTTAGAATACAAATTGCATAATGCTTTGGTGTTTGGATTGCTTGCTCTAATGTGAACGTAGGCTCTAAGCGTTCCTTTACTCTTTCGAAGGTTTTTTTATGATCGTTTGCGAATAAGAATTGATTCACACCGCCAGCTGTTAAATTTTCCTGTAAATAATCAGGTAACTTGTTCCAGTGGTGAAAGGCAAAGATAGATCCTAACCGTTCCTTCCTCCCTTCTGTTGCTATTCTTCCCATTAACTGAGCCAAACCTCGAGTTTCTACTTGCTCTGGTTCATTAAAGACCATGAAGCAACCATGCTTTTCTTTGTCCGCATCACTCATTAAGAAACGTGTCATTAATACTTTGAGTGTTACCCAGTGAGCTAATACTTTACTAGCAGAACCAATTTTACGCTTTGGCATACGAATAATGATCACTTTTCCCTCTCTCATCCATTTTTCAAAATTAACTTCTTCTTTTGGGGGCTGCGCAAAAATATCATAAAGGTTATCGTCGCCAAAAAACATATTTAATCTATTTATAATTGGATCGGCTTTATTACTTAAATCTTCATTTGTTCCCCAGTTAATCAACTCGCTTGCCAACCGAAGGTTACCCTCTTTTTGTAACTGCTCGATACGTTCAAACCGATAGTCTTCATCCTCTATAATTCGTTTGATGTTCTGCAACGATCCACCAGAGGCTTTGCTTGCTTCCATTAAATATTTTTGAGAACGCGCTAAACCTTCCAACTCCATAAAGCCTATCATTTCAGTTGCGAACACTGACGCTCCTTTTCTTCCTATTTTATTTATTACCTCAGTCAGATCCATTGGTATTATGTGATCCTCGTTCGATAAGTCTAAGTCTATTATCTTTTCTGGCGGAAGTAAGTCTCTTATGCCATCAGCCATGCCTTTAGGACCTTCTTGGCATATCCAGTCAGGAATAACGAATGAAATGTTATGGTTCATCGACCCTTCATAAACAAAATTTTGTATCGTATTATCCTTACCGCTACCTTGTTTACCTATGAATGTGTAACCAGAGTAAAAGCTATCTTTATCTTTAGTAGGGATATATACCGGAATCTCTCGGTCTTTTAGCTCTGCGCCTCCAATTTTCAATCCACTAGACTTGGTGACAGCACTAGGTATGTCCGTTTCAACTCTTCTCTTACTGTTTAACGCTTCTTCATAACGACGTTGAATCTCTGCTGTCGGCATTTGCAACGCTAATTTGCTCATTTCCTCAGTTGATATTAGGTTAACATTAGCATCATACCTTGTTTTCTTAGTTAAATTTAAAGTGTTAAGTTCTCTAATCACTTCTACCCTACGTCCGTTAAAATTAATTTTCACACCGTGCAGTTCATTATTTTCTGCAAGTTCTCCAAATGATGAACTTAAAGTCTCACTTATTGTATCCCTAGTGAGTTTATCTGTGCTATGAGACGCAACCCTAATACGGCTCTTGAATACAGGTTGATTAAACTTTTCGTTTGTAGCTGTAGTAGTCTTTCTTGCATTAATTTCATCCTCAAGTGAATAAGGACTCTCCACCATTTTCTTTTTATCAAAATCTTTATCACTTTTAAAAAACACATTACTGATTGCTTGAAATGCATCAACCAACAAACTATTTATTTCGTTTACAATGCCACCTATCGCTGTTTTTCCCGTAGCTGCAAATTTACGTCCATTAAGCGTTGCGCGTTGTGGCACTTTCCCTTTACCCATCTTTTCAGCAGCCCAACTAGCATTCCTTACCCACTTTTGGCGATTCTCTGCTTCGTTACATACTGATAACCGGGCAATATCACCTTCAAACTGTAACTCGTCAAGAGTATTCATAATAGAAGAGATAGGGGTTTTCTGTTCTGTAGAATTTGTATTCATGCTAAATATGTCATGCTTTAAATAGCGCATCTCTTGAACAATAGTATTATCTTCTGGAACGAACAAATCACTAATAGTAGCTTCAGTTATTGTTACTGCCATTTTATTTTCAATTTTACGCTTCAACTTCTGCGCTTGGAACTCACTTGTCGAAATATAAAATTCTACTTTCCTTTCCCCTTTGTACATTTTAAAAACAACGTCAAACCAAAACACATCTTTCTCTCTGTAAGTTAACTTATACCCGTCCCTTTCCAAACGTGCTCCAGGCTTCTCATACATTTCATACATCTTGTAGATAGCTCTCCATAATCGCTTAGTGTTATTGCTAACGTTACTATGTGGTGTGACCCGATAAACGACCATTTTGTTTTTTTCAACCTCGAAAAAGTCTGACCACTTAATCGAATTTGTTTTTGTAAACAATCTTTTGAATTTATCGCTTAACTTATCTTTTGCTGGAACAACGTCAATAATTAAAGCTGGCTTATTCGCTCTACTCTGTACAGGATAATGATATGGTTTTTCTATAATCTCTGGACGTTGTTCTGATCTAACAGTTGGTAAATTATTTTGTTTAATAATGATGAAGTTTGGTTTTTCCAAGCTAAGCCCTCCTTTATACTCCAATTAGGATGCTAAGACCGATAATCCATGTAGCAAAATATATCGCTAATGGTTTAATCATTCCGCCCTTTCCTAACATCGAACCCAAGATAATACAAATACCCGTAAATACCGCTCCATACCCCAAGAAATCAGGTAAATAAAAAATAAACCAGTTCCAAGTATTAGCGGTAATAGTTGCTACTCCTTCTATTAATGGTTTTACTATTACTTCCAATTGCCAACCTATTACGCTATCAGCCAAGTCATTGTACTTCTCTAATATAATTGACCCTATGCTTGTTGTATCAATATTACCGCTAATAGCTGCTAACCCCTCCGCATAAGCAGTAGGGTCAATATATTCACCATCAGGCATTTGCAAACTAAAATGTAGATGAGGACCAGTACTATTACCTGTATTACCGCTAAGACCGATAATATCGAGTTCCTCCAATTTTTGTCCCTGCTCTACAGCTATCTCACTCATATGCCCATATACTGCCCTGGTACCATCATCGAGTCTTAAGACAACACCTTTTCCTGCACTTTGTGCTCCGTAATCGAATACTTTTTCAACGGTTGCATTAGCTATACTTCTTAATTTGGTTCCCTCAGGCATAGCTAAATCTATTCCGTTGTGTACACCTCTTCTAACCTCGCTCATCTCTCCAAATGCACTGCTTAATCTAAATTTCAAAGTCCTCCCTCCCTAAATTGCTTTTAGAAAATCACGAATATCAACAGCGTGGCGAGCTAATATATAACCACAACTAACCCCGATTAATATTTCAAGAGCTTTTGTTCTATGACCTAACCCCCATGCGGCACCACTAAAGATAATTACTAAAACGACTCCTGCATCGAACATATTCATAATAGCCCCATGCACATTCCCAAATGTTCCATCCACAACAGATGCTAGCGCCAATTTTGGTACTAAGAGAATGGAACCAACAACAGAAGAACTCAATATTTTCGCTTCAAGACTGATTGTCTTCGGGCTTTCTTTCCAACTTCCACTCATAAATTCGCTAATCGTTCCTATCGTTTGAATTTTACCCACGACGTGACGCCTCCTTTTATTTTTTGATAATTGATATACATAAAGTAAGCGCTAGATAGGTGACCAAATTAAATTTCTCTAAAATATTGCTTTCGTTCCTAAAATTACGGATAAATTCAATCTAATTGAGCAAACTACCTGTAATGAAGTTATTGGGAGGTGTAAAACATGCTTTTTACAACTGCGGTGATTGTCGGTTTTGCAATAGGAACAGGAGTTAATTTCTTGGTTGGTTGATAAATAATCGTGGCGCTACTTTAGACTTTTGACTATCGCGGCGCTTTTTTAATTCTTCAATCTTACTGGTCGGTTGAACCGGCTCTGTTTCTACAAAGAACGGATCCAATTTAGTTGTTCCCTCCGCTCCTTTACCTTTGTTTACACTCTGCTTCCTTTTAATTTCCTCATCAATAAGCTTTTTAACAAATGTACTAAATGCTTTTCTTCCCACAAGCTTTAGCCTCTCCTGGTCTTTAGGGTTATTTTTGTTAAATGAAACAGGTCGGACCCATTTATTTTCCGACATTACCACCACTCCTTTAAGTCGATTAGTAAATGGTATTAGCGGTATTTCTTGAATATGCACGTACAATTAAACAAATAGTTGATTTTATTTATATTTGGTTGTTTTATAAACCAAACACATTATTAAGTAAATAAATAGGACTGCTACTCCAAATATCGAATATATAAGTAAACGGAAAAAGGAGCGGTCTTATGAAAGTGGAGATAAGAAGTAATATTGGTTGGATTATTAAAAAGGCGGGGTATGAACAAAAAGAAATTGCAACACTAATGGGAGTTACACCACAATATATAAGCGCTTTTTCAACAGGAAAGAAATACCCACGAGTGGAGCAGATGGCGAAGTTAGTCTTGATACTCAGGAGACGGATAAAAGATATAACTTTGGAGGACCTGTATTCTTATGAAGAGGTTGAAGAAGAGTAATAGCGGTAATATCAAAATGCCATAAAAAAAGACCGAACGGAAAGTACCGAACGGTCTTTTTTAGTAGTCAACGCTTTTAGCAGCTCGCTACACAGCGCTTTGCTATAGCGTATGCGCACAGTTCCTAATTTATGCATGATTTAACTTGGAAAAATTATGGTGTAATGATATTCTAATAGGAGAACGCTAACAAAGCGTAAATCCAAAAATTTTTAAGAGTAAATTTATTAATTTTCTAAGCGACCAATTATTAGGCGAGCCCCATGCGGGACGAGTGGTTTTTATCTAAAAATTAGCAAACTGTACCTAGGTGTAGTCTGTCTAAAAATAGAAATGACTTCAGATTTTGGAGAGGTCTTATTAAAAAGCGAGCTGCTATATGTAGGTTGCTTTTTTTGCGTCCAATTTTAGCTAAGTATAGGAGCTATGTATACCAACCTAAGAGGAAAAAAGCTATACATAAGTGCTATACATAGTCGTTGTATAGCACTTATGTATAGGAACTATGTATATTTTTACACGTTGTAACCGTTGCCCTGTCGCTATTTTCACGTTTTTGATTCACTGGTGTTTGTAGACCGCAACTTAATAGCACCTCCCCCGACTTAATTTAATTTGAAAGGAAGATGTCATATGACTGACGTTTGGAATGGTCAATTAATTAGATTAAAGCAAGTTCAAATATTAATATTTTTGTATTATGTAAGAGGAGCAACTAACGACCAGATTCGTAGATACCTATACTCACACTGCACATCTAAAAGAGCCACTCAACTAGCTAATACCTCTAAATTTATTAGTGGATTAAAAAAGATGGGTTTTATTAATTCGGCATCTTGCCACCCCTATAACAAAGGTGAGATGAATTATTTAACGGCAAAGGCAATTGAATATTTGTTGGAGTCTGAAAAGATTATGGTAAGTGCTCCTGAATCTAATGATTCTCAGTTAGGATTCGATATAGATGGAGTACACGGTACTTTCGAATACAGCATGTTAAAACCACCACTTCAATTTATTGAACATCATATTATGACTGTAGACTTTTATTTGAAATACGTTCGTAATACGAGCTTTAGACATAACCTTTATTGTGTGAGGAGTTATAAATATGTAGATATAGAAGGTAATTATTCGAAGAATGGTAAGTTAAAGCCTGATGGAGAAATTTTGAATAACACCGGTTCTCTAATTGCTCTTGAAGTTGATACTGGTTCCGAGCGTTATAAAGACTTAGTAAAAAAATTTGAAAACTATAAAAGGTATTTTGATTACTGCGTTGAGAACGATATTAAAGTACCTTACATTGCTATTTTGTTCTATACAAAACGATTTGAAGATAATTTACCATTAGAAGAGGATAAACGTTATCAAACCATTTTAAAAGCTGCTGTTGAAGGATTAAAATACTACTGCCATGAGGTAGTTATAATGCTTAAATTCAAGGATAGTTATTTAAAGAATTTAATGCAGGAGAAAAAAGAATTGCTAAATAATCTAGGGATCTCCATTCCTTCAAAAACTAATCCTATTGAAGAAAAAATGCAACGGAAACAAGAAGAGGAAAAACGAAAGGAAGAAGAACGTCGTAGAGAAGAGGAGCGAATAAAGAAGGCTGCTGAAAAGAGGAAGATAGAAGAGGAACGTAAGCGTCAATTAGAAATCAAGAAAGAGAAAGAACGACAAATGCACCTTCAAGCAGAGAGACAACGTTTATTGGAGGAGGAAGAGAAAAAGAAAAAAGGACTTTTCGGTAAATTTTTCGGATAAGTAATAGCCCTAGCTTTATGAGCTGGGGCTATTACTCTTTAATACTCTCATAGTACGCGGTTTACTCTCGACCCAATCTAGGTATCCTTTTCTACGTAACTGCTCCATATGGCCATGAACTGTACTTGAAGAACGTAAACCAGCCAGCTCTCCTACTTCTCTTGTAGATGGGGCATAATTATGTTCTCTAATGAATTCTGTGATAACTAATAATATATCCGTTTGTCGTTTAGTTAATTTTTTCATGACCTTCACCCTTTACTCTTTTTTACAATTATAAACGAACATACATTCTAATTCAATGTTGAAAACGAACATATATTCTTATAAAATGGAAGGACGTTAATAAAGGAGTGGTAAGATGCCTTATCTTAGTGAAGAAGAAACTGAATTGGTACGTTCTTTCATTCTATTGCCATATGCGAAGAAGAATCTTGAAAAGGATTTGACAACAATTAGTGGTTCTAAGGCATTTAAAATTACATCGCCTTATGAATCGATTATTAATGACGCAATCAAAAAAATTAGCGTACAGCTGCAACAAGTAAAACGTGAAATGCATAAGAACGGAATCAAAGTTGTAGAGAAGGAACGTGAAGAGATGTTTGTTACATATAGTTGGTTTTGCCGAGGTTACCAGGGTGAAATGAAATATATTACACATAACATTAGGAATCAGGTTGAACAGATTATGTCGGAGTATCTATAGATCAGTTACTTTTTGTTCAGAACTATTATCAACTTACTCTATATTTATGTTAGAGAATATTAAATACTGTTATAATCTTCTTAGGGGGGATTGAAATGGCAAGTATGGAGGAACTATATAATCATATTATTGATATTGCAAATAAAAACAATCTTACTGTAACTAATTTACAAATACAAAAGGTAATGTTTTTTTCATTAGGTATGCATATTAGACTTAATAATGGAGTAGACGACCTAGCAGAAAGGACATATAATATACCTTTTGAAAAATGGCGATATGGACCTGTTGTTGAATCAATTTATTATCAACTAAACTACTTTAAGGACAAACCAATTAAACTAGATGGAACATACAGTCATGAATATAGTGAATGGGATAATATTATTGTGCAATTATTAAATATTAATGTCTTTGAATTGGTAAGGCTTTCTCATAAGTTTCCTTCATGGGCTAACTATGAGGATGACATTAACAACCGAAGGTTTGTTGAAAGTTACACTATCGATGAGATTGCAGAGGATTTTATGCAATGAGTGGAAGAATTACAGAGGAAAATTTTCTAAACAGTTTTGAAGAGTTAATTAAATATTTTTCTAATAGTCCAATCAAAAATACTAATAACCAATTCAACACAACTAAAGAATTTTTAAATCAATTTTCTGGAGACGTAATGTTAGTCAATATGGTTGAAACCTCAGCGACATCTGAAGCTATTATTCCTAATGAAAAAACGACTCAAAAATTTACGGACTTTGTTCGTTTAATTGAAAGAACAGAGTTTAATAATGGTTTAATTCCTTACGACAAAATTACTGAATGTGTATTTGTACACACACCACAAGAAATGCTTTATATATTTACAAGTGATTTACGGCAACATGGTGACAGTTATTTTTCTATTACCGCCGAGGTAGAGAGTGATAGTGATAGTGAAAGTGATTATGATAAGAATAAGAAAGCTTTTTACAAGATTATCAGGCACATAGATTTAGCTCTAATTCAAAAACATAATTTTGCGAACCTTAAGCTCAGGGATATGGATAAACTAAAAAAAGAGAATGATGAATTAAGTCGGCTGTATACAGCTCTTAAGAAGGAAGCTGAAACCCAATATAAAAACATGTTAACGCAATTTATTTCTATATTAGGTATATTTGCTGCAATATTAATGGGTGCGTTTGGAGCTATACAAGGTTTCACCAGTTTGTTTTCCAATGCAGATAAATTATCATTAGGAAAGATACTAATTATTAGTTCTATTGGGGCTTCATCGGTGATATTAATATTATTTCTTCTACTTAATGCTATTGCAAAATTAACAGACCGAAGCCTTTCTAGCTGTAATAAAAATAATGCCCCTATATTAGAAAAGCACCCGACTTTGGGAATATCCTATGGTATTTTGATACTCATTTCTTTAATCGGCGCAACTCTAGAACTTAGTAATGTACACCTTCAAGTTGCTTGGCAGGGATTATGGTGGCTATTACCTATATTTTGGTTAATTTATATGATAATCGCACTTTTTAATAGAGATGCACTTTTCTTCATCCATCAAAAAAAAGTGAAAAGGTATAATTTTATAGTGGACCGTATAGATTAGTCTTTTAAATAAACTCCTCACCTTTAAGGTGGGGAGTTTATTATTTTATGAATGATGTAGCATGTTATTGAATGAACCTTAATAATTCCCTGAATTTTCTCGTTGGTAGTTTGTCACTCTACACTAATTTACGCTTTGCTATCTCAACCGCTACAGCACCATATAATATTCAGACAAGCTATTAAAATATATTTATTGCTTCATGTTATATATAACTTGAGCCATTTGAGCTCTTGTCATTGGTTCATTTGGTGCAAAAGTACCGTCTGCCTTACCTCGCATTATTCCTTCCTTCTTCACGTGTTCAATTGCCTTTTCAGCCCAATGTCCTTTTGGCACGTCTGGGAACGGTCCTGGTTGATTCATAGAAGTTACCACCTTTCTTTTTAATCCATAGATTTTAATAATACCTTCCACATGACCTTGTGCGATTCTATCCAAAAAGTCAGAACGTTTTAGCAGTGTTGCGTCCCTAGCATTATCTATAAAACCATTTTCAGTTAGGATTGCTGGCATACGAGTTAATCTTAATACTGCAAAATTAGCAGACTTTTTTCCACGATTATTAAACTCTGGCACTTGCTTAGTAATCTCGGCATGCATAACATTTTGATGAGAGATAGATTGAGCCGAAGCACTGGTGTGACTGAAATCTTCATATCCATTGGCTTGACCATTGAAAGCATTTAAATGGGCTGATAGAAAATAATCAGCTCCCCAGCGATTAGCTATTGCTGCTCTTTCAGCTAATTCAACAAATATATCTGAAGAACGAGTAAGAAGTGTCTGTACACCTTCATACTTCTTTAATTTTTCGTCAATTCGTTTAATAATATCTAATGCAACTTCTTTCTCTTGTAACCCATGACCTATAGCACCTGAATCATTACCACCATGTCCAGCATCTAAACAAATTTTAACCATTACTCCTCACCCTTTTCATATAATAATTCATCTCTTTCTTGTTTACGTTTTAAAGCTCTCGCAGTTTTATGCTTTATCTCATTTTCAGCCCACTCTAGAACCATTTCAAATATACCTATAGGCAACCAACTTGCCCAACCTGAACGTACAGAATTTGCTACAGCACTTCTCCCAATGTGGATTAATAAGCCAAACGAAAATACACCGAAGAATATTCCCGGTGTACCTAGTAATCTATCAATCAAATTCCCTACAACTGGGACCATCAATATAAAAAGCGACCGTCCCACACCTTTTATTCCATATTCGCTTGCGTATGAACCATCTTTATCACTTGCACTAACGCCAGCAATCCAATCCATGATGAGCAAAAACGCAATCAAAAATGCAACGATGAACCTCGCCTCCCCTTCACCGTAAAGGAAATGAAACATAGGTACTACAATACCTCCGATTGAGGCGAACCAATAACTTTGAATACTATTAAGTGCAGTGCTTTTCGGCAATTTATTTGCCTCCCTTCCAAAATAAAAAGAGCCCCGAAGGACTCTCTATAGAACTAAGTATTTTTTGTGTTGCTCACGTTTCTTTTCATCTGATAGTACAGCATACCCCTGAGTTGTAGAAGGATCGCTGTGACCTAGTAAATGTTGCACTCCTACGATATCTGCACCATTATTAAGCATAAGGGTTGCAAATGTATGTCTCAGAACGTGCGGGCTTACTTTCTTTTTAACTTCTGATTGCTCAGCGATAATACTGATTTCACGTTGTATTGCCCGATTAGACAATCGCCTAAAGGGCTTTCTTAATGTAATAAATAGAGCTGGAATATCATCAGTTCTACTATTTAA
Organism: Bacillus sp. FJAT-45350; assembly: GCF_002335805.1. Classification (NCBI taxonomy): domain Bacteria; kingdom Bacillati; phylum Bacillota; class Bacilli; order Caryophanales; family Bacillaceae; genus Bacillus; species Bacillus sp. FJAT-45350. The sequence continues at coordinate 3,008,784 of NZ_NISU01000001.1, forward strand.
GTATTTTTTAAGATGATGAAGCGCTTTAAAAGATAGAAATACTTCACGTTCCTTGCTACCTTTTCCAAAAACCTTAAAACTCATTGATTGAAAGTTAATATCCTCAATATTCAGTGCAGATACTTCGGATAAACGGCAACCTGTAGCGTATAGGACTTCAACAAACGCCCTCTGACGGACAGTCATGCAAGCCTCACGCAACATTTCAAGTTCTTCAACACTTAATGCTTTCGGAATTCTTTTTTCTTTTTTGGGAGGCTTTAGCTTCGCTGTAGGGTCTCGTTGTAAAAATTCTTCTGCCGTTAACCATCCGAAAAATGATTTTAGGACTGATAGTTTCTTAGAGATTGAGGTCATTTTTAGGTGATGGAACTCCGCTAAATGTCCTCTGATGTCTGCTGCTGATATCTCGTCAGTTCGCTTTTTGACTTTATCAGCAAAGATACGTAAGTCTCTTCCATAGCCGTCTAGTGTCGATTCGGCTGCCCCTTCTAATTTTTTAGAAGCAAGAAAAATTGATATTTTCTCGGTTAAATCAGGATGTACTTCATCGACTTGAGGTTTGGTCACATGGTATTTAGCTACAACCTGTGATAATCGACTTTTTACCTCTTCGACGTTAATTGGTACCAGCTCCGATATGTAGCCAGTCACTTCCGAAATCAACATTTCATTAGCGCTTTGCGTATTCATTTGTATCTCCTCCGATGGAAAGGAATATTACGCTTTATGGAGAACCTACAACAAAAAGAAGTAGGTACGCCCATCGGTGCGTTGACGGTTAGATGATCAGTCCAACCTACCTACTTCCAAGTTAACATAACATTTTACAACCCGCAAATCAATACACGAACATTTGTTTTAAACGGTCATTTAAGCATAAAAAAATACACCTCCTACATTAGTGGTGTTTGAATAAATATACCTTTTTAACTTTTGAGTACCGCTCACAAGTTACTGCACATAATCAGGCTATCTTACATTACTTTAATAAACAAAATCCGATTTTGTAACCTTTTTCACTGTCATATTCCTGAGTAATTTTCATTACACAAATATTTGTTGGTTCTATTGCCTTTTGACCAACACCGTTTGACCAGGCTTTTACATAATCACCTACCTCAACATTCTCTGCAAGTCTTACATAGACCTGCCCTAAGAGTCCTACTACTGTCCACTCATCAGGTCTATCTTTTCGAGATGTTTGCTCTAATTCAGGATTCCAATTGGGATTTTCTTTTGGCACTTCAATTAGAGGTCTATCCTTTTCGGTTTCACCTTCTTTTAATTCATAATCTGTATCTGGAACAGTTTCATAAACAAAAGCGCCCCATTCATCACGTTCCCAACGCTTATCCCATGAAAAAGGTGTATCACCTAAAATAACACCTGCGATTGCTGATGTGACACCAATTACTTGCTCCCCTTCATTTGCAGGTCTTACACCGTATCCATCTATAGTTTGTAATAACCCGTATTCCTGTTCTTCACCTGTCAAGTTAGGAAATAGCTCCGCAAAGTCAGTGAAAGAGTGACCACTCGAAATAGTTCCACTATGCTGAATATTTCCAGTAATGCTAAATAAGTGCCACTTTCTGTTTGATGTTAGTCTACTGCCACTTAGACTATATCCACCTGCTATCGAATATTGCTCACTGTTTACAGTTTGTCTACTTGCAGTAACATGTGAATTTAGAGCAGTTGCGTTAGATTCCCATGATGATGTGGACATAGATTGGTTTCCTGTAACTTCACAATCTAATGACGCAGCCGTTTGGCTTCTTGGTGCTGTGGCTCTGCTATCTTGACTAGCTGTAATTACCCTTGAGTTTGGTGTAGTAATCTTTGTTGTATCTGACGCATGTGACACCATTCCTTGTGTCTTGTAAATATCGCTATCTGATACATGTTTATTTCTAATGGTGTTTGTTGATGTTGGTTGCACTTCATCTTCCTTATGCGTAGTAACTTTTTTATGAGCATCTGCTATACCTTGTTCCCACCTGTTCATATCTTGCTCCGTAACAGGGTCTTCACCTTTCCAATCTAATTTGGGCTCAAATTGACTCACGTACTCTCACCCTCCCTTACTTCTATCTCAAATTTGAATTCTAATACTTCTTCGCTAGGTACATTTATATCTGATTGTTTTTTTTGAATACTTTTCCCTGCGTTGTCTCTTAACTCTAGTGATTCAATCCGAGTAACACCGGATATATTACCCGTCTTCAAAAAAAAGGCGGTATTCTCAACTTTTTTTGAAAGAATAGAAACCTCTTGTCCATTTAGTAGTACCTTTTCCGTCCTGTCAGAAATATCTTGAGCTACTTGTTGTAAATACATTGGATCAATCATAGTACCACATCCCTACTTGATTTAAGCACTGGCATTCCTACATAAAATTCATCTACAGTTACATATTTTTTTCGCGTTAGGACTACTCGATCACTAACCATAATCATTGACGAAGTGGAAGGAACCACTCTTAGTTCATTTGTAGAGGGAATGACATCTTTAGCTTCTTTTATCAGCTGTTCTAACGATAAAATGTGACCTAAGGGTAAAATTGCATATAGAATTTTTTCTTTTGTATCACGTTTTAAGCTTGCGGTTTTCTTTGAAAGAAATCTATTAAATATACCTTTTAATTGATGTGGATTTAAACCATGAGTACTTTTGGCTACAAGGATTCTCCTTCTACGAGTGGCATAGATATCGCCAGGAGATGGCTTTAAATCGTACTCTTCCTCCCACAATGGTAATCCCCAAGTTGCCGTCTCAACATTCAATTGATTAAAGATATCCTCAAAAACCACTTCTAGTACGTCTAACTTCTTACCTGTCCCCGCAAAGACCATTTCCATTAACTTATTTCTGTGAAAAGGAGAGATGAGAGAAAAGAGGTCTTCTTTTGCTTTACTCACTTAGTATCACCTCTATTTTAGGTATTTGTTGAGTATCAATAATGATGTTTTCAGATTCGCCATTAAGAAGCAGCTGTTCGTAATCAGTAACTCCACCGACGTTTGAGAGTATACCTCCAATAACTGTTCTAACAATTTTCGTTTCCTCATTTTTTATAAGTTCCGATAAGTAATCATCAAGACCTTTAGAAAATTCACTTATAGCTTTCTCAATTGAAATCCCACTCAGTTGAACTGTAGCAGTAATTATTAAAGAGCTAGTTTCTGCTCGTTCAATAAAAACACGATGATCCACAGGCGCTACACCATCATGTTCTTCATCATCAAAGACAGATTGAATATATTCCAATCTAAAATACACTTCTGTTTCTAAGAGAGGCTCTATTTTAACTTGATTATTTTCTTTGCTGTCAGCCACAAAGTAAAATACCATTTCTCTTTCTTGTACATCATTAACGTTCAATATATACGTTGCTTCTTCCTCTGAAAGTAAAGAGGACTTTAAAATTTTGTCTTCTGAGTCTGTAAAATAAATTTTAATAATGTCGCCCGTTGCATCCTCATCTTCAATACGGACACTAGCTTTTACAAACCAATATCCCTCTTCATTTATTGTAAGAGGAATTGAAATATCTGTATCCAACTTCACTTCCGGGTCATTAATGTTAATCTTATACCCTGGTGCAATATAGTCCTGAACTCTATTAAGTAACGATCTATCAGCGGGATTTCCTTCATTATCAACAATAGCAATTGAAACTGTACCTCTTCCATATTTACGTCTTTTGACTATTGCCCTTCCGACACCATCAACTTCGTTTGCCCACGAGCGATATTGAGCATCATTACCACTTGTCAAACGTTCTCTCGCACGTTGAAGATGACGTTCCAAATATGCCTCATCTGATTCTTCATTAACTCCACCAGTAGCAGCTTCAATATTGGTAAGTGAGGTTACACCAGTAATGGGAGTTACTAACACCTCAATAGTATTTGCTGGTACGTTGCCATTTGTTCCTATTTCCACTGCTTCTAACGGAACAAACGTCTCCTTTGTTTCACCTATAACAGTTGTTTCAGTAACGCGAAATTCAACTGCTTCACGATTTTCATCTTCTAATGTGGAGACTATATTTCCTACTGAAAACGTTGTTCCTTGTCTACCAGTAACAAACAATGAAACCGTAGAGCGCTCGCCTCTTCTTTTTTCCGTACCGCTTTCTAGTAATTTCATTTCTAAATAAGGACCGTACGAAGTCATAGCAAAAGCTCTAAGTAATATCTCATTGGCGGTTTGTTGTAACGCCTCTGACAACTTTACGGCAATAGGTGAGGCAATATTAAAAGCAAACTCCCCTTGTTCTTTCCCATAAGAATCAGGAAAGTAGCTTAAAATATCTTCTAATAAAGACTCATATGCCCATTCCTCTAAAAATGGAGGTAACTCTTTAAGAGGCAATCAAACCACCTCCATATCTAAGATTAAGAGGAACATTTCCGTAAATGGTTTCCACTATAAACTTAACAAGTACTTGATCACCCATAACTTCAAATTCGAAAGACCCCACCGAAGTGGTTCGTGAATCTATCATTAAAGCTTCCGTTACACGCCTCTCAATTTCACTTTTCTTAATATCATTATCTAATTCACTTCTCATTAAATCTTCTATTTCCACACCGAAATTTTCATCATAAGCTAAATACTTACCTTTCTCTGTACGAACACAAGCATATGCCCACTGAGCATATGCTTGTAAATCCGAAACCGTTACTATACGACCTGTGGGATCTGTTACAAATTCACCTGTTTCAAAGTCACGCCTTGGAACTTGTAATGATATATCATATATAGCTTCTTGGGATTCTAAAGCTTCATTCAATTCATCAGGTAACTCGAAAGCTGGATATAACATTAATTAAAACCTCCTATCACCATGTAGGAACCGCTGGGTGTGGGGATGCAAAATACTCTTTTCCCGGAAGTAATGAATACATGTTCAAGTACTTGGTATTCATGCTTAGGGATAGGCTCTGGAAAGCTGTCTAATAATAGAGAACCACTAGTTGTAATAGTGCCAAACTCGCTAATTAACTTTTGCTGGGATTGCTCTGTTCGTTCATTTATTTCACGTGCAAATAAGCTACCTATTTTGTTTGTCCATTCTCCCATCATTTCGCCACCTTTAACTGAACAGTCATTTGCAAGGTCCCAATATCCCTAGATACGCTAGAAACCATAAATTTCCCAAGTAATGTACCCACTTCAACTTCAATAACATCACCTTTTCTTAAAAAGGGAATGTCCGGACCGTAAATCGACCTTGTTATGTTTGGTTGTCCATTTTCCTGCAATATCTCAGCTGCTTTTTCTTGTGCTTCTTTTCTACCCTCTACACCAAACACAACATCTTGAATAACACCAAAGTTAATACGTCCGTCTTGTTCATAGACAATTTGTGAAGGGGTATTTTCTTTGGATGTACCATAGACCTTTACACGAGTAATAATATTTTCTATATTGTGTTCATCTTCGCTCTTTTCCGCATAATATCTATCTAGCTTATAAACAATAGTGTTACTACCCTCTCTAACTATGTTAAGTTGCCCTTTTTCATCTCGAACAAAAAAACGTGGAGAACCACGCTTTTTAGCTTCCTTTATTCGTTCGGAAAAAATTTTTCCTATTTTATCACCCTTATAAATTTTAAATTCTAATGCACGGTGGGGACCATCTATTCTACCAATGGGTATTCCCCACTTCCTTGCTAATTTACTAATTGTCTCAGCAACGGTTTCGCTACTAGAAATCTGTACTTGGTCCTTTGATTGTTGGAGAGGAAATAAAGCATCATAGCATATCGCAGTAAAAGACGATCCTTCTTCTGTTGTAAAACCATATCTATATATAGAGCCTCGCCATACTTCTTGCCAACTACCTCCAGTAGTCGCTTCTACAATCATTCTATGTGCTAAATAACATAACTGATTTAAGTACTTGTCCCCTACCAGGATATTCTTAACGGTTAGTATCAAACGAGCAGATAACTCATCCTCCATATCCTCATATTTTGCTTCAAGAATTACATCAGTAATGTTAAGTCTTCTACCATCAGGAGGGATTAATATAAACCGGTACTTTGTATGTTCGACTCTAAAGGACATCTAATCCACCCCCTACGGTATTTTAAGCACTTGTCCTGGAAAGATTCTGTCAGGGTTATCTATTTTATCTCTATTAGCTTGAAATATATCTCTGTACTTACTACCATCTTTATAATAATCTTGTGCAATTCTCCAAAGAGTGTCTCCACTTTTTACAGTATGAGTTCTCGGCTTACTATTTTGTGTAGGAGATGCTGCTGTAGATACTTTTCCGTCTGATCCTATGGATGTAATAACTAGTTGCCGATACTCACCTAAAGCTAATGTGTACCTATAATCGCCATAGCCTCCTTCAATTGGAGCATCAAATTTCTCGATATAAACAGGTAAATTTATTTTTGTGTCGGGAATTATCAATCGTAATGGTTTGTTTTCCTTATTCCATGTTCTGAACACCTCAACAACCTCTTGTGCATTCTTTTCAACAATCACTGGCAACTGTCTACTTGGTCCAGGTAACAACCCATATAATATTACTTTTTCTGGGTTACGTCCCCTAGGCATATCAAAAGCTCCACCGTAAATTGTTGTAAAGGACATAGTCCTAGCCCCAAAATGAAAATCAATCTTTTCAGGAGGGATAGGCAATGTAACAGCTGTAGTTGTATTTTGTAATAATAAAGTAACTTTTAACAACTCTATTCCTCCTAATTTGTTGTGTTTGCAAAGAATTCTCGTAAAGATTGATAGATTTCTTTTGATACAGGTTCAACAATTTGTTTTGCTAGTGACTCTAGGTCTTTTGCTTGGTTAATTCCACTTCCATCAACAGCAACACTCACAGTAACTGGCATAGAGCCAATCATTACTCCGCCAAAACCACTATTAGACCCCATGCTGCCCATAGAGCCTACTAAACCACCGTCTGCATAAGGTTTAACACCTAACTTTGACCCTACTTGTTCATATAAATCCATCGCACGGCTTCTTCTACTACTTGAAAGTGGGATAATCGCTTCTGGACCCGCTTCGCCGACAAGGCCTAAATGCGGACGGTTAATAAATCCTCCGTTTGCATAAGCTTTAGCAGATTCTCTTCCGCTTCCAAAGCCACTTGTTACGCGATTCCATATAGACGATCCCCAATTCTTGGCACTGCCTATGATTCCTTCTATATAACCAGGAATGCCGCCTATCCAAGTAACTACTGAATCATAAGCATTTTTTGCATTACCCGAAATTTCATTGTAGATATCTGTCCACCAAGCTCCTACTTGACCAGGTAAACCAGACCACCACTCATCTATACCAGTGACCGTATCACTTACATACTGTCCAACCTCACCTGGTACCTGTGACATCCATTCCATTGTATTGTCATACAGACCACCAAAATATTCAGTAGCCTTATCAGGAAGTTGGGAAAGTCTTTCTGAAGAATAACCAATCATGTAGCCTAGAACCTCAGGTACACTTTCTCCCATTTCATTCAGTTTCTCTAGAGCGCTATCCTTGGCATCAGTGAACCCAGTTACTACCGTATCTTTGAATCCTGATAGGTCAACATCTCCTATCCAGTCGTAAACGACCTCTCCTAATTTGCTTCCACCAAGACCACCAAGAGCACCACCAAGAGCACCACCAACAATACCACCTATGGCAGTTCCCACTCCCGGTACCACACTTCCGATTGCTGCACCACCAGCAGCACCTGCCATAAAGCCACCCCAACCACCAGCAGAACTAGCTATCATTGCACCACGGTCTTCTTCTTCTGCATTTGCAATATTCATAACATCCATTCCAATAGCTAAGGGTCTAGCAAGTCTACCAAGTGTGCCAAGCGCTCCACCAGCAACAATTCCACTAGCAGGAGGACCACCTTTATCTCTTCCAAATGGATTTAATCTCTGGTACCATGGGGTTCTTCTTGCAGAACGTGGTCCTGTTGGTTCATCATTAGATCCCCAACTTCCTAATGAACGCTGATACCAAGGTATTTGTTGTGATTGCCTATGTTCTTGCCTTCTTGAAGTATTACTTCTTCTTGTCGGAGTAGGTTCGACAGGCGCTCGTCGTCCATCTCTTACTCTAGTATCTCGTCGTTCTTGTTGCTGTTTCCTTCGGTTATCTTTTCTTGAAGTGTGACGATTCCATCCTGTTTTGCCTAAATCCCAACCACCTTTAAATAACTTTCCTAATGGTCCTAATAATTTAAAAGCCCCACCTAATAAAACACTTTGAAATAATATAGAGGCAATATTCCCTCCTGCACTTTTTTCTAAGCTTGGTAAAGTGTCAAGCCATACATCTCTTAAACCCCTAGCTATCTTACCGCCTTCAAGTTCACCTAGAAACCCTTCTACAAAAGATTTCCCTGCAATAACACCAGCATTTGCATAATCGCTACCATCATCAGCTACCCCTAATGCGCCCAGAATAACACCGTTTAGTGTATTCCCAATTTTAGAACCTGTGTTTCCCATGAAAGATGAAACAATGTCTTCACCGTCATCATTCCACCACTCTTTAAATACCTCATCTAATTTATTAAAGGTGAATTGAACTTTGCCGCCAAAATCTAACTCCATAAACTCTTCATTTTCTAAAAAGTTGTCTTGAACAAAACCGATTGACAACTCTATACCGTCAATAAGCCTTCCGCTGTGCTTGGCTGCGAAGTCTTCAACATCTTGCCCAAGCGAGGCAATAAGCTCCTTATTTTCACCCCGCCATTGTCTAAACCTTGTAAGCATTGGACCAAATGTTCTTTCCAAACCTTGTCCCCAACGATAGACAAATGTTTCATTGAAAAAAGAGCGCACACCTAAAAATAAGTTACTTAGGTTGGCACTCATCTTTTCCATTAGACCATTAAACCCTGAAAGCTCCTCTTCTACTAGTGGCCATATGTCAGTAATATCTTTACCACTATCCGCCAATTCTTCTAATCTAGCACGAGCGGAACCATCAATAGCACCCATTTCTTGTAGTCGAGAAGTCATCATTCCTATAGGATTACCTGAATCCATTGCATCATACAAACGCCCCATCCAAATGGCCACGTCAGTAAATTCATGTTGAGTACCAGCAGCAATATCCCCAACCATTTCGAGTCCTTTACCAGTGGAAAGAGCCCCTTTTGTAAATACCTCTAAAATTCGAGAAGACTCAAAGATTTCATCTCTAGTAAAAGGTGTGTTGCCGGCGAAAGTAACAAGCTCGTCCATTCTATTTTTTGCCGCTTCTGCACTTCCTAACATAACCTCAAATGCAGTAGTTATATTTTGCCTATCAGCAACCATCTTTAAAGGAATAATGACTCCACCCGCGACTCCACCTGCCATCCCTAACATTCCTAGTGTGGATGTAGCAGCGCGAGCAATCCCTCGAATAGGTCTAGTCGCTAAATCAACTGCTCTTACAGTGATGTTGTAACCTCTACTTACAACACGATTGGCATAATTACCCACTGAATTTATAGTCCTAGATGCTCTATCAACCGCTGATATGGTCATTTGCCATCGAGAGTTTTGTAATCTTTGCATTCTTCTTTCCGTACGTGTAGCAGTATTCTCAAACTCTGATACACGCCTTTGAGCTCGTCCTATACCGTCGGAATACTGGTCATTTACAGTGATGGGTATTTCTATACGATATACTTCCTCTTTAGACAACCCTCATCACCCCTTTTTAAAAAGACTTGCTAATGCAGCTGCTTGATTAGCTGGACCTTTCATCATTTCTTCTTTATGCTTCCATGCAGCTGCAAGTGCAAATGCTTTACGTCCTTCTGTTTCATTTAAAATTTCATCGGGCCACTTTCCGTTCGTCATAAAAATAATACGCAGAAGGTCAGTTACCCCTCCTGCGTCCATTAGTTTTTTACTTCTTCAGTATAATTGACAACTCCGACACCTGATAGTTCATCAATTAGTGTAATTAAAGCGTCTTTTTCTCCTGCTAATAACACTTTTTCAATAACCTCATGCCCTGTTAAGACGTTTAGTCGTTCCCACAACTTTTTGTTATCCCATATCTTTTTACGATCCTCTGGAATGGTTGCATGATAGATTGTCAGGTTATTCCCTTTTACTGTATCTACTTCTTCGACAAACTTACGGCCATTTTTCCCGTTACTATACTTAATTGATGCTTTCTTACATTTATCGTACACAGAATCGTCTATACCCATTACAGTAAAAGAGAAAAGTACTTTCCCTTTGCGAGAAATCTCTACTTTTCGTGTGTTCGATTTTTTCTGTTCATGAGCCTCTAATATACCAGCCAGAAGCTCATCTTCATTTTCTAGCAATTCTTCTCTTTCTTCCTGTGTAACCTCATTCTTACTCATAATTCATTCCTCCTACATTTATAATTGATTAAGAAGCTCTCCCGCGTAGCACACCAGTAAAGTTTAATACTGCATCAGGTTGCCCTTTTTTAAGCCCATTATTAATTTTCGCTAATAGAGTCGCATCTTTAATAACCGTTTCTGTAAACGTCAATGTAATTGTGTAGCTCATTGGTATAGACCACGTAATCTTTTCTCCCGCTGGATTATAATCACTATTTGTGACATTGATTTGTGCATGCCAAGTATTTACTTCTGCTAGGAAGTTACCATCTCCATCGTAAAGTTCCCCATCATAACCTCTCATGATATTTCGGGGGTCCAGCTCTCCGTTATCGACTTGTTCTTGAAGGTCTAAAGGCATATTCACTCTCCAAGACCATTGTCGATTAATGACTTCCCCCGGCTGAACATTGGCAATATCAATGGAACCGTCTGGTACACACTGTCTAAATATATAACGACCGTCTGACATATAAATCCCTCTCTTTCAAACTAGTATCTGAATCCAAAGTCTAAGTAGAAGCGTTCAATACTATCTAAATCTATTAAGTTATCGAACTTAAACCATGCACTATCTCCCTCTGGTGGATTTTTGGGGTCAATTATTAGCGCTCCACTTACACCCGGCATACGTTCTATGATTTCATTTACAATAGTAATTACATGTTGCCTTCCGTCTTCATCGTTATCAAAATCTCCTGCTCTTGGATCTAATGTAAGCACAACGCGGTCTATCAGTTCGAAGCGTGTACGAGTACGGCGGATTTTTTTCCATCCTTCATCTTCAATTTCTGCAAGGGATACTTTTGTATTTATACCATAATCAATTTGAGCAAGACCTTGCCTTGATACTGAGAATACTAACATCCCAGACTTAGTAGCCTCGTTGTATTGTGGTGATGTTAACTCTCCTACTACACCCACGCTTCCTTGAATTACATGACGTGTCATGCTTCGTGTATGAGGACCTGATATTGTTTCTCCCATCACACGCGCTATTGCTTCAGCTCCTTCAACTTCCCTTTCATCAGCAGTTAGGAATCCGTTTCCGACATAGACCATGGCAAAATCATTAAATGATTTTGCATTTTGTGCACGAGTTTCAAAATCAATATCTGACTTTTCGCCAACGAAACCAATAATACGGCTGCCTTCATTCAATCGACGATTTACATAAGCCTGTAAACTCATATGAACTTGCATATCTGTTGTATCTGTACAAATTCCATCAAAGAATTTTGTATCTAAGGTTGGAAATGTATCAGCGTAATCAGAAGCAGTCATAGTAGGGTCAGAACCATCTGTGAACTCCTTATTTAATACAATATCTACTTCTCCTGATGTAAATTCTCCGCTTGGTACTAATAAATAGTTACTTTGTTCGTTAATAGCATCGGCTAATGCTTGTTTTTCATTATCGCCTGAGAATGTTACTTTATCTATTTGCTTTTGTCCTTCAAATAAAAGTAGCTCTTTTTCTGTCCCATCTAATGACTCCCGAACAGTAACATTGAATTTACGTGACGTAGGATACTTGGTTTCGATTGTTACACCAGAAAGGTCAACTGTTGCTACCGTTCCACCATTACCTCCACGAACTGCATAAATGACTCTTGCACCACCAGTAAATATTTGTTTTATGATTTCATTATCTCCAAGCTTGGTCATAGTTTCGGGAGTAATGGTAGTAACATCATTTACTTTCCCCCAAGTAGCTCTTAAAACGCTTGCAGCTAAACCTACTGTCCCTGTCGCTAAACTTGTGCCACCAGCATTATGCCAAGTGACATATGTTCCTGGTCTCGGTTTTTGTTCGCCTAGTACAAATAATTGTCCAGCCATCTATTTCACCTTCTTCTTTTTGAAATTTTCAAGTGCTTCTTTTACTTCTACTTTTGTAAATTCAGTTTTCTCAAGACCATGTAATGCACCTGCTAACACTTCTACACCAACACCAAATGCACTAGGCGTAGCCAAAATTTCCTGTTTACTGTATGCTGGTTCCTGAGTTTTTTTTTCTTGCGAGTACTTACTTTCTTCTTTAGACTGTTCCTCCGACTTTTTGTTCGTCATGTTAACCCTCCTTCAAAGCCAAAATGATTTATTTTTTCTACAAATTCTTTTGTTTTTATGACACCGAAACGAACAGATAAAGTAATTTGACCAGCACGAAAAGGATCTGCCGAACTATCAGCAGAAACTCCTAAGAATTCTAATGTCGATTTGTCTTCTAGGGCTGTTCTTTTATCAATCGCTAATTGTTGCACAACATCTTTTATTAGCTGTGTCCTCTTGTATGTGTCAGCCATTATTAAATGACCATGGATTCTCACATTAAGCCATACTCCCCAATTCATAGGTTCGCTTGATGTGATACTCCCAAAACGCCAATAAAGCGCTGGATAAGCATCTGATGGTTGCCACCCTTCCGAATGTATCTGCAAGTCAGAAAAACGTCTTGTCGTCCAATTCTGTAAAGCTGAGATAGGGTCAGGGTCTGTTGTCTTGGCGTTTAACCATGCTAAAGAAAATACTTGAAACCGTAACCCTCTGGTAAGTACCTTTAAGGAGTCATCAATGGTATCTTCCCCATTGGTTCCTAGATATTCGATGTAGTGACTCTCACCATTTACTTCGAAAAAACGTTTATTCAATAATTTGATTGTTTTACGTGCTTCGATATCTAGTAACTGAAATGTTTCTTGTTTTACACAAGGCCATATTTCAATAATTGTTGTGAAATTCGCATAAGGATCACCTGCATCTTGAGCACCTTTTTGAACAACAAGATACGGTTTTTTTAATTGAGGACCAGCTGCAGCAGGTTCGTATACTCTTTCGAATCCTCCGTCTATTAAACGTTGCCTTATTTCAGTCCTCATAAATTACTTCCTCCAATACTCGCGCATATTACGTTTAATCGTGGGCCAATAGGAATCAGTAGTGGGTCGTATGATAGGACGTGCTCGCATCCCGGGATGAAGAATATTTACCTTACCAAAGACCGTTGCTCTGTATGGTCTATTAAAAGGTCCATGAATACCCGTACCATCCTCTAAAAAAGCACCATAATGCTTTCCGTGGGCTAGATATATAGATGCTCCAAAGGGTCTTAACTCTCCACCACCATGAAGGGCACCTCTTGCACCAGAACTTGCATTCCTGTCTTTCCAAGGCGCACTTTTCTTTGCCATACCCTCCATGTTTTTACCTAAGTTGTCAGCTAAGAGTACAAGTCCTGCTTTTTTTCGGTTGATGTTATCGAGAGTTTGTTGTCCTAATGAACCTCTTCTCATCTAACTCACCCTTTCTAACTCACACTGGTACCCTACAACCTCACCCATCATGAGCTGAGGAGTGACAGACCTAATTTGAAAGTGCATCCCCTTCCAATCGAATTTATATAATACATTTTTGTCAGATTGTAAGTTTGCTTGATAGTCAGCTAATAGACCGTAATGTGTTGCAGACTGTTTTTGTCCAATTTCTTTTGTTTCTAGTTGAACACGAGGTGTATCACTTTGATAAATACGAGCAATTAAACCGAATTCACTTTCAATAGTTTGAAAATAACCACCTGCATCAACCTTTTCTTCCATATGCACATGAATTTGAGCAGGGTTTTGTGAAATAGAAAAAGCGACGTGTTTACGCCGCATCTCTATCATATTCATTTACATCACCTCTGGTCGTTGCACTTTTAACATAAAACCAGATGATGAAACATCTACATCCCCACCAGCTAATTCTTTATAATGTGCTACCATTTTTAAGGCGTGGTCTAACCGATCTTTAAGAGGTGTTAAATCATACTTTTCTTGGCCGGTGCTATAAGACTCTATTTCACCTTGTAGTAATCCAGCACGAATAGTCCATACTTTAGAAGCAGTTGCATAAACTGACGAGGACTCTTCTAGAATCTCTCCTAATTCCTCATTATCAAATAAAGTTGCATCAACATCATTAACGTACTTCCTTAGTCGTTTGATGTGCTTCTCCTCATATTCCATTCTTATTCACCCGGCAGTGTGATTTCTTGGATATTTTCATCAACTGCCGCAAAGACTCCACGCCAGAAATCTCCAACTACTTGAGCCTCAACGAGACGTGTTAAATCACCAATTGTTGAGTTGATTTGTAACTCTTGTTTAATTAGTTCTTTAAAGCCACGCTTTGGTCTGATTAGGTAACATTTACCTTGAGCTACACCTGGGTATTGATAAGACTTCTTACCAACAGATGCTTCCCATCCGTCGTAATAAATTACATCTGTAATCCCATCTACACCACGATAAGGAGTAGCTTGAATTGTTAATGAAGCCATCCCCTCCTCGATTTGCTCACGGTCAGCTTCAGAAGCAAGAAGAACTGTTCCTGGGCGTTTAGCTGTACGCGTATCACTCAATGCTTTTCGTAACGTAGCTCGAGTTGATAAGGTCATGTGAGCACCATCCGAGTTATCGAGAGTCTTTCCTAACTCATTAACATATACGGCAGCGGTCTTATTCGCTGCTTTATATGAGTGCTTGATAATAGGCGCAAAGTGTAGGTGGTTTTTTAAAGCGTTATGTGCTTCACCGAATGCACGGTTAAGTAATTCAAGATTAAATGTCTGATTAAACATTTGAATTTCTTTCGTATACTCAAATCCGGCAGTATAACCTTTGATATATGCAATAGGTCCTTGCTCTGCTTGTAAGGATCCAAACTTTACTTCTTCACCCTCAATATGCTCAAAGAAAATGACAGAGCCATACTGCGCCCACTTTGCTTCAAACTCCTTTGGAAAGTTTGAGTCTTGAATTCTCTCATAAATTGGCTGGTAAAGAGTCGGTACTTGTTCTTTTCCTAACTCAACATCAAGCACTACTTTTCTCATAAACTCTTTACGAGTAGTAGAGTTAGTCATCATTTCACCAATCGGCTTTGCTAACTCGAGGGTTTCAAGACCACCATTTTCAATCTTCTTATCAACAAAGTCCATTTCTCCGTTAATCACAAAAGGGACCTGTTCACTAACCGTTTGTTTGCGACGTTCTTCTAATTTAGCTTCTCTGCTATGAATACGTGCCATCTATTACCCCTCCTTATACTTGTGGTCCAAGAATGAACCAAATCACATTATTTGAATCCTTACCTTGAGTTACACGACCTACACGACGATATTCATCTTCTCCACTGGAATCTGTTTCAGTAAATCTACTTGTTGATGCATTCCAGTAAATAGGAGCTCCTGGAGTGAATTCCTGAGTCGTACTTATTTGGCTTGTTTCATACTCTGCCTGCTCAATAGTAAGTACCACTTCAGCAGTTTCTCCTTCACCTGTCTTCACACTTTCAGTTGCAGCTCCAAAAAAGCCGCCTAACAAATAAAAGCGTTGAGCTTCAATTTCCGAGTTTTCCGGAACTGTTACTCTAACGCTTTTACCATCACTAATTTTTGCTCTAGTTACTTGGTACGTAGTACTTGGAAAAGGTTGTCCTTTGTATGGCATTGTTTATTCGCCTCCTTAAATTGTTGCACGGCGTGTACGAACTGCCGTTGCACTTTGATTTTGTTGTTGAACATTACCTACTCCAGCAGGAGGGTCAGTATGATATTTGCTAACCATATCCGCTACAACAGGGTCTTTCATAAAACTGTCCATCTCACCAGATAATTGCTCTTTGGTCATATCCGGCTGCAACTTTTCACGATGATATGACCATAAACGACCAATAGCGGTTTTTTCGTCACTCATATCTTTACGGACAGCATCAGATTTAACATTTTCAATCATCATTTCACCGACTACTTTTTCAAACTCAGCCGATTCAGCTACTTTAATTGCTTCCGCTGCTTTTTTAGCTGCTTCCACAACAGACATTTCACCGGATACTCCTAATGTCTCTTTCACTTGTTTTAACTCAGTTGCCACCGAATTAGTTTGTTGTAACCAAGAAGAATCAATCTCACCTGCTATTTGTTCCACACTTAATCCCATTTCACCCGCAATCATAGGCATTGTAATTTGTTTATTTGCCATCATTTTACCTAACTCTCTTAACAATTCATCTGGATTCATTTTCTTTACACCTCCGTTTTTTTCTGGACCTTCTCCATCTGTATCCCACATTTCACCTGACATAGCAACAATCGATGTTTTCATACCAGCACGGTCAAGCGGGGTCCAATCAATCGACATTCCATCATAATCCACTACCTGTGTTTCGCCATTAGCTTGTTGTAATTTTGGTCGTCCAAAGATAGATACTTGCTTAACACGACCACTACGGATCCAACGCTTTAAATCTTTTTGTGTAGCATCCACTACACCACGAAAAAATGCTATCTCTCCATCCATCTTCGCACCAATCCAGTGAGTTGCAGGGGGCAAAAACTGTGTACTCACTTCCTCAGCCTTTTGATGACCAAGAAATCCTGCTAATGTTGATGTATTGACTTTATCAACAATAGAACGAAGGGATTCAGGTGTGTAGTACCACCCCCTAGTAGATTTTGAAGCAGGAACAGAGACGACCACTTCTAACGGATCATCATCACCTTTTTTCAATTCATCAAGATTAACTCCTGGAGCAAGTTGAATATCTTCTACTGTTACTTGGTTATCCATTTCTCCGTATAGCATCATATATCTTGGCTTATGCTTCATCCTTTCCACCTCCTTTCAAATTAAGCTGCTAGATAAACATCTTGGTACCATTGCTCAAGCTCTCGATCACTTTGTGGATTCTGCTGCCATTTGAGTAGTCGGTCAACAAAATCCTCAGGACTTTCATGCACAGGAATTAAAGTACATAAACAATTTGGGTGTGGAGGATATAAAGGAACCTCATCAACACGATAAATACCCCTACCTAAACCGCTGTCCTTATTAGCGTGAACATCGCATATATCGTAAACAGGATGGGATGGAGATAACATCCACTGTATACCTCTAGCAGAAGGGCTTGTCCTAGCAGCTCCAAGTACTCCTTCACCAAATGCAGCCGTTGTTTCAGTTCTTGCTAACCTTAATGCTTCATAAGCTAAATCTTTTGGCGGTTTAATCCTTTCAAATAGTTGCGGAAAATTTTGAACGGATGTTGCTTGCCCCTCTCGAATATATTGTTGAAGCGCTTGAGCTGTCTTTATTGGACTTTCACCTGATACAACTGCTTCTCTCAATATATTCCTGATATGGTCGCCAGCGTTTTCTGTTGTTTTCCATATGCGGTCTGACAGGTACATCCCTTTGTGATTTCTTGCCCACATAGCCCTTACTGCATCTTGATTTACACGAACTATTGCTCTTTCGTATGGGGCGACGTCTAATCTAGCGCCCTTTAACCCCTGTATTGTGATTTTACGAGTCGTATGTGAACCCGCTTGAACTGATAATCTAAGAAACCTATCAGTTCTGTCGGTAAATTCCTCACCTAATAATCTCAGCTCTCTACTAAGCTGTTGCTCGACTCTTTCTAGATGGCGATAGGAAAGTGTAGAACTACCTCTCCTTTCAATTTCTTCAAGTGTTTTTGCAATATTATCAATCACTTTAAGGTATAGAGCTCTTAATTCAGGGTCTTGAGCAAGTCTTAACTCGATATATAACTTCCTAGCTTCCAAAACATAGTCTCTATATGGACCAGCAGCAGCTATAATTTTTTCTAATTCATCCATTCAAGTCACCTACTCAGCAACTCATCGATTTTATTTTTCTGTTCCTCTAGAAACTGCGAATCTTCTAACCTCATAAGCATAAGCTTTGTTTTCATTAGTTTATCTTTTTCGCTTCCGTTCCCATCCTCGTTTTCTTCATAACTACCCATGGTGTCAATGTATTGTGACAAGAAGTCTACTGCTGCTTCAATACTAATTAATCCCGCGTTTAATCCTTGGACTAGAGCTCTAACTACTGTTTCAATTTCATCAGCAAGCTCTTTAGAATCACGCGGATCCACTTCATCCCATTCCAATTCAGTAGCATAGGTTGAAAATCTCATATTTTCTCCATGAGATTTCATGGCAAGAACAATACGTGCCATACGTTGCCATGGTTCTGCAAACTGTTCCCTCTTTCGTTGTACCTTACGTACCAGAATAGGCATTTGCTCTTTTACCGAAGAAAAAGACGAAGGGGTGTGAACACCAAATGCAAATTCAGGCGTTTCAGAAGTGTCTACAATGCAATAAAAAAGCAACTGGAGTAACAGCTTAGCGTCACCAGTTGCACTTCTAACTTCTATAAATTCAACATCTTCTTCACTTCCAACAAAGATAAGTTCCCTACCCTCTAGGTTAATTGCCCCACCTTCTTTGGCAAACTTAACAGGGTCATTAACGCCGAAATTATTAAGGAGAAACGCTCTAACGTCTTTTACCTTTAATTTCATCTTTGGAGTGCTATGCATCTTAGAGCCTGTAATAGCGTGGTGCATAACATCATGATAAGCCTTTAAAAAGGGTTCGATTGACTCCATTTCACTCTTGCCGAACTTTTCATGCTCATCTGATTCATTTTTAAAGTGAACTATGGGTATAAAATCCCATGGTGTAATTATCTCACCTAATTGTAAATCCTCTGGGTATTCTCCTTCCGCTTCTACCTTTCTCAAACCAGCTCGTATCTTTTGAGTTAAGGTGTAGCGCTTCTTATTTTCACGCTCATCTTCCCACTCATGTTCCGATTGCAGAATATATTCTGTAGGATCACCTGTTATTGGGTCTAATACAATATCCTTTACCATGTCAGGCGGAAGAATGTTATAAACTATTCGCTCTTGGTCTTCTGGATATAGCGTTCTGTCTGCTGCTCTTTCCCTAGTTAACCAAACATAACAATCTCCGTCTCTTAGGGCATTCCTTTCACTCCTCAACATTCGTGAGCGGTTTCTCTCTACGAAGGATTGAAGTTCCTCCTCGACTAACTCGTCCTTACTACGAAAAGTAGGAACACCAATAAAAGAGGTGGCAGTGTTCACAACTGGTTTAACAAAGCCTGCGCCCAGCTTATATTCATCATTAGTATTGTCATATAAACTTCTAGCTAACTTATAGTCTACTTTACTTGAATCTAATGAGTAGGGATTTGACCACGTACCAACAATATTCCAACCTAAGAGGTTAGTAACGCGATTACGTAGCTTAGACATTTCTCCTACAAATGTTTTATACCACTTAGCCATATACTCTCACCCCCCTTAACAATGAAGCTGCATCTCCACTTACTTTTAATCCTGAATCTGATTCCAAAGTATAAATGCCATATCTCTCAGCATCCATAGCATGATCATTTTGCTTTACTGGTTTATCTTCCCCACGTTCAGCAGCTTTTTCATCCCAAACATATGAAAAACGCTCCCTAAGTAGGTTCTTACAATCTCTATGGGTATAATTTCTCCCCTCTGCTATTGTAGAGGCAACTGTCCGAATACCATCAAGTACATCGTTCTTTGCTTCAAGGACTCTTAGTATTCCGCCATCTCTTATTTCGGTAATAAAAGAAGCAGCTGATGGATCTATAATCACTTTATCAGTGTAACCCTGGCAGAACTCTACTAAATCTTTGTAATACTGACTATCAGTTTTTTGGCTTCCTGTTGCTCGACCATCATAATAGTATTCTTTCAAATTGTAGTAGATTCTCTGCCCTTCCTCACTATAAAGAATCCCTTGCAAAATAAATGCCGTAGGGTTCTTAGTACCGTAATCAATCGTTACCTGATATTCTTTAATTTGCTGTGGCCATTCGTCAATGACATGCTCATCCTCGAGGAACATGTCATATATAACGCCCTCCGCCATAACCCACAGACCTAGAATATACCTTTTGAAGAACACTCCTTTGTACAAGCGGTAGTACCTATCAATGGTTTCCTTCTCTAAAGAAAGATTGTCCTTCATGGTAAAATGTAAGTGTAATGCTCTCTTTTCCTTAAGGTTATCTAGCCATTCAAGCTTAAACCAATGAAATGGTCCAGAGGGGTTGCAGTTAAACCAATACTTTGAACCTGAAACTGAACACCGCGCAGTCGCTTGGTCTACAAAGGATTTAGGCATTAAAGCCACTTCATCAAAAAACATACCAGCTAATGTAATACCTTGAATTAAATCCTGACTACTTTCATCCTTACCACCAAATACATAAAAATAATTAATTCGACTTCCTTTACTAATTGTCAGGTAGTTATCTGCTCGATGGTCTTTTATCTTATAACCACGCGCTTTCAACATTCTTTTTAAAGGTGTGATAACATTACGTCTTAGCGCACCAATTGTTTTGCCTGACATACCTAAATTTTCTTCGTGAAAAGTGTCCATTCCCCAAAGGACATATGATAACGACATTACCACTGTCTTACCCGCACGAACACTGCCGTCACAAATAACTGCATCGTAATGATTGACAGGCGATCTAGGACGCCACCAAGTTAGGACTTGAATCTGCTTCTTGGAGAAAGGCTTGAATTTAAAAGGAGCAGGTTTACGTTTCTTGACAGTCGTCATCGTCCCACACCTCTTCTAGCTTGCCATCTAATGCTTCAATAAAACCATCATCTTCATACTCTTCATCGTCACCCATTACCTTAGCTTTATCCAATGCAAGCTTTTCTTTAGAAATTTCTAGCTTTTCATTCTCAATTTTACGTTTGAACTCATCTGGAAACAGGTCGAAATATTGAGCCAATTTATCGAGAGCTTTCATTTTATCTGCTAACTTAACAGATATACCATCTTTTCCTTGCTTAACCTCAGTAATGATTGTTCCATCAACTTCAACCGATTCCTTAAACTCAACATAACTTACTTCTTCTGTTAGCACATTCCCATCCTCATCCTTGACGGGTCCGTACATGCCTATAACTGGTTGCTCACGCTTCCCAAATGTAGCAAAGTCAGTTATATCAGCAAGGGCTATGTCAATGTACTTTTGGAGTATGAACTGAGCGTCCAACATTATACCCTTTGCTTGTTCTTCTTTTAGGCAGTCGATTTCGCCTCTTACCTTAGTATTCCTAAGTAAATTACTTCCGTTAACCATAGCAGTAGAATACGCACAATCATACGCTTTTCGATAAGCCTTAGTAGCGTTGAAATACTTAATGTAATACATACAAAAAAGCCTTTGCTTATCGGTAAGGTCATTACCTTGCAAAGACTCGTCAACTTCTATTGGTCTTGTCTCTTTTTTGGAGGGTGATTCACTTTTAGTAACGTTACCTTTTGATTTAGTAACGTTACCATTCAATTGCTGCTCCCATTTATCTTGATTCTTCCACTTTCTAATCTGCGAATCCGAACAACCTAATTCACTAGCGATGTCTTTTAATTTTTTTTTGCCATTGCTTTTTAGCCATATCTGTTTGGCTTCGTCTCTTCTTGGGTCTCGAGGTCTAGCCATGCTACATAATCACCCACCCCCATATTTTGGTTTGTGTTACTTCGGAGTAAAAATGATTAACAAACCTACTTTACCTATCATAAATTATCTTATATTACAGTAAAGGAGGCCTAAAATGAAAAAGATACCAAAAAAATACCCACTACACATTCATTTGTCACTTAGCACGTGTACAATATGTGTGGATATTTTTCAGGTGATTTTAATAACTGTTTCTCTTTATTGACCTGCTTCTCGCAGGTCTTTTTTTATATTCTATTCCTTTATAGGTTGTTCGTTTACAACTTTGTAAGAAAAGTTGTAAAACATGTAATTAGTTATTTTGATGTCACTGTATCTTTCTTACTAATAGGTGGCACTCGTACGACAAAAAATCATTTGATTACCTGTTCCATTTCATAAGCTGCTCTTTTTGCCTCTTTAAACATCTTGAATTCTTTTTTATCTAGAATTTTTATAGCGTCAGTAAGATTTATTGTAAAAAGACTGTCTATATCTTGGTACGCTAGGATTTTATTTTGGTCAACAAAGTCCCTTAGATCATATAAATAATACGAATCCGTCTTTCTATAATAAATAATTAGTTCACTTTCACTGTGCGATGTAAATACAATTTTTACTTCTTTTTTTCTTAACTTTTGTTTAAGTCTGTCAGTTAAAATCTCATAACTTACTGAATCATTGACTTTCGATTCAGTTAATAAATAGTTTCTATTTAGTTGTTCTATAGGCTCTTCTCCAAAGATCACCATTCCTACTTCTTGCATAAACTGCTGGTAACCTATGCTTAATTTCACCCTATGTAAAGGTTCTACCGTGAAAACCAACTTGTTTGTATCAAAGTCCATCCCCTTTATTATTGTTCGTTTTTTTTCTAATGCCTTATTTAATAATGGCATAATAAATTCAACAAAATTATTTTCCGTGATTCTAGGTGCCGACTTTGATGTTATGTTTCCATTGTCGTCCTCAATCATTCTCAAAGCTACAGAGTTCCTAGTACGTTTTAAATGGTTTATAATATCCCTAGTAGCTATAAATGGTTTATCCTTATGCCTCTTCACGTAACTTCTTAATTTTATCTCCAGTTCTTCTTTTCTCTTAAAGTTATTACAAATTTCTTCCGCGCAATCAATTTTGATTTTATTATCTATATATTGGTTATACAAATTGGTAGTATCTACTTTTAGTTGATTGTATGACTTTGTTATTTCTCTGGGTATATAAATATCTTGTTCTTCTATAAATTTATCCCACTTTACGATTTTATCATGTACATTTGGGATTAAATAGTTTAACTTTATTCTTCTATGCACTTTTGTAGCATTACGTTTTAATTCTGCAACTGATTCTGGAAGTTGGAAACCCTCCTTTACAAAATCTTCAATACAATCACTTCCAACGTTTAACCTTTTTCCATTTACTCTATTTTTTATATAAAAAATATATCTATTACCTGTACCACAAAGCGAGCATTTAATGTCTGTGTTCCCTAAGCCTTTATCCTCGACTACCTTTTGTTTATCTGCTTGCCACTCCTTGATAGCTTCTTTTATTACTGATTTTACGGCTGTCCTGAAAAAGATTTGTTGTTCTGTGGGTAAAGAATCGATTAATCCATTCGTGATTCTTTTATTTTTTGTTAGGAGTTCTCTATAGTCCTTATAAAGCTCATCTTTAAAAACCTCACTATTTAATAACAATACTCTCTCTCTTTTGTTTAAGAACTGTTTATTGGATACAGACATTTGCTCCCCCCTAAGTATTTATACTATTTATTATACATAGAAATTTTTGATAATTAAACAAGAAGCCTCATCCCACAAAAGAGAAGAGGCTACATGAAATTTGTTCTGCAATTTTCCTTTCTGCGCGCTCAACAGTTGTTTGAACTGTGCTCTTAGAAACAACTAACATGCTGGCAATCCGTTCATATGAAATCATCTGCCCCCTCGACATCACATACATCTCTTTTTCCCTAGTTGTCAGTACAGATAGGGCATCCTCTATTCGCATTTTGTCAAAATCCGTTATGACATCTTCTTTTTCTTCTTGTTCTACACTTCGATAAAAATTTTGCATCAACAAAGGATCAAGTGCCTTCTCCCTTTGATATGCAGCTAACCTTTCAACACCTCGCGTGTTCCCAGGCCGTCTCCCTGTTTTCATCCATTCTAATGAGTACTCTAAGTCACTCGCCATTGAAGATAAGTATGTTTTGTCCTCTTCAGAAGCATTCTGATATGCAGTTCTAATCTTTTTTAAAGATTGCTTATAACTCATAATTAAATCATCCAAAGAAACCGCCTCCATATATTTATCTCAATAGAAAAAAGAGCACCAACAGACACATATATATGTGTTACTGCTAGTGCCCTCGGTTGTTCCGACTAGGCTTGTGTAAGTTGTGTTGTTATCCTATAAGAGGGCTTACCCACTTTATAATTTTGACATGGTAATTCTAACGAACCGAAAGCTGGCAATGGGAGCATGAATACCTTCCCGCCTTGCACGATATATACTTTCCCATTATCTTTAGAATCTATTTCTGCCATCTTCTCTGCATTGGTGGGAATTTCTTTTGTTTCAACAATCACCTTAATCCCTCCCGGATATGGTATAATAATCTTGTCTATGTTATTAGCCGTCCGAGAGGGCGGCTTTTTTTATTTGTCTTTTAAATATTCTTCTCGAATCACTTGTTTTTGCCATTCAATTTGCTCCTGTTGCTCTTTCTCAGATGATGTTTGTTTCTGGTCCATTGTTTACACCACCTTGCTTCGTTAAATGTTCGTAATGTGCATTAACGATTTTTAACCTCTCGTTCCCCATCCCATTGTTTTTTAGGAAACTTTCCATGCCATTTACCCCAGCCAGTTTTACTTCCATCTTTCCATTCAACTGGAGCACACTCTGAGCAAAGCGCTTTCCCTACTAATGAATCATCTTTAAAATCACTTTGTTTCCTGCCCCAATAATGACCTAGAGTGGTATTTTCAACACAATTACACTTGTCACAAACGAATACGCCCATCCAATATCCCCCTTATACTCGGAATGTTCATTACCATATACTTGCTTCTTTTACTTCTTTAGCCCATTTTCGCCCTTCTTTTGTATTTAGCCATTGTTCAATTTTCTTACCTTGAGTAACACGGCTAACTCCTGCTTTTTCTTTTAATTCATTCAGAGGTAAATATTTATGTCTATTATCTATCTTTACCTCGTACACACCATCTGTTTTTCCTTTTCTTTTAGTAGTCATGTAAGCCATGCACTTAATTCTTTTATCTTCAATTACTTTCCACCCGCATTTACACGAACGTTCAAAAACGTTATCCTCGATAATTAATGCACCTTCGCCATTCCCTACTTTGTCACTACCACACTCAGGACAAGTATTATACTTTCTCATCAATTCCATTGAATCATTTATGTTCACTTCTTCCTCCCCTTTCATATGTTGCGCTTCATGTGTCGACTATGCATCAACTTCACAGTGTATTGCTTTAATATTCTCTAGTTGGTTTATAGGTAACGACTTGAGAAACTTTGTGTACGCCACATACTTGTGCTGTCCTTTAACGATTTTTTCTTTTCTCTTGCCAGAATCATAAACGATTTCCATTTTGTAAGTGTTCACTGCTATTGAACCTCCTTTATCAAAAGCCTACACCTCGATAATCTTTAATTCTGGAAACTTATACTCAAACAATTTCTTCTTGAGCAAGTACTCTTTGGTCTTCTTGCCTTTCACATCAACTATCTCCACACGCCCATCTGAATACGTTACTCTAAAATCAGCAACATATTTTATCGCTCGAATCGTTTTTCCGTTCTTCTTGTATGTAGGTTGTAATTCGAACGTGGGTTGTAACTCTATTGCAGTCACTTCCCCTGCCATTTTCCGTAGTTTTAGCTCAGCGTAATAATGAGCTTCCTTTTTGCTATCAAACCTATGCCCATCTAACACCACTTTTTTATTCCCGTATTTATTTTGTCTATAGAGCTGTTTTTGTCGCTGCATTAATCGTTGCTCTCTTTTAATCTTTTAAAATTAATCATCTTCTTATCCTTCCTGAGCACTATTACGGCTATAGAAAGAAACCAAACGCCATTGCAAAAATAACTAAACCAATTCAATTAACTCACTACCTTTTCCCAACGCTTTTCTACTTGTTTGCGATAAAGATCTTTGTATTGCTCAAACTCTGTTAGCACAGGACCGTTCTGTAACAAATAAATTAAACTAGGTTCCTCCTGCTCTTTCGCCCAACATATTTGCCCATAACCTCTAGAGATACTTTCCTTATCCCTAAGTTGTCTCCCGCACCTGCTACACCTCACAACTTCTGATTTTTCAGTACTCATTTTTACCCCCAATCAAAATAGCGATATTTGCTCAAACGACCCTTGAACAATCTCTTCGGATGGCGGTACTGTTTCAAACTCCTCACATGTTTTTATCTGACTCTCATCCAACTCTCGAATGTTATCAAAACAATTCGCCTTGTAGCATCCCCAAAATGCCCCCTGTTGCCCCGTTTTGATTTCATAGACATAAAAGTGTGTACCTCTGCCAGATATGTCTCTTAGTAGGTATTCTGTGCCTCTCACTATAGGATTCACTCCGCTAGTAACTAGGGATGTCCCAATATAGGTCTTTCCTTGATTCACTTGAGTGCACCCCCTTTATGTTTCTTGTTAACCCAACGCATCTCATTTTCTAGCTCTGATAAAGTAAGTTCATACAACTGCCGACCATCCGCTAATTTGGTATGTCCATTACTAATTAACTCTTGGATAATTCGGTCTTTTTCAGATTCAACCGCGTACCTCAAATGATTAACTTTCTCCATAATTCACTTCCACTCCATTACGTTGACTAACTTCCAACCTAGCAAAATTAAATAAAATGAACGTCGGTACCGCTTTACTTCTCTCCCGCCTTTTCGGTAAATGTACATTTTCATTCTTTACACTCCCAGTATTCAAAAAGAAGTTGCTGTATATTAACTTTAGGTTTCATAAACCCTTTTGCTCTTCTTACTCTGTCAAACAGGAGTAAGAATATCTCGTCCGGATCACAATCGAATTTCTCTGCTATCTCATAGATGTGGTCCCCTTTACCCCACATCTTTTCAAACGCTCTCACTTCCTTAATTGACCAATCTTGCTTCAAGTCCTCGTTCACAAAGTAGGTTTCGCCTGCGGAACGGGGCATGTGATTACGTTCCAATTCCCGTTCCACTCGGCGAATATCGTTGACCTGTTTATGAGTCAGTGCCTTCATCCAATCTCACCTTTTCAGCTGCATTCACCTTTAATTTTCTAACATTTTCATACCACTCGATAATCCTTCAATCACTTCACGCAACTGTGTCGGCAATGCGCTCATTTCTTTTTTGCGCTTACTTTGTGTCTCCCACGCCATACGAAATTGTGCTCTTAAAATATCTGGCTCCTCATTCAAGCAAAGTTCTCTCCAGGTAAACCTTTTTACCATCTCTGCTACATCAGGCGGTAACGACTCCATCGCTTTCGCTTCTTGGTAAAAACCATATCTACGAATAGCTTGTACAACTAATCCCCAAGCTTCAATGGCATCGAGTGTTCTTGGTGTGGTCAGTTGTGACGCAGCTTCTCTTATCTCTGCTAGCGTCGGGAAAAACTTCGATGTTGATAACACCTTGATAATTGCTTTCTCGGCGACGTTATACGGTATGTCAGAGAGAGATTTTTCCCACAAAACCGCCGTAGGCTTTAGGTCTCTTTCTTGCATACTAGGGAAATTTGCGGTAGCTAAAGCTAGTAGATTCATAATCTCTTTTCTGTTCATGTGGAACCCTCCTCTGCCCAATCTTGTAAACTTTGAAAAGCTCTAGGCTTTTTTTGTTTTTGCTGAAAAGATACTACTTTTTCTTTCTGGTCCTTAATTTCTAGAACTAGTCTGTCAAACTGGTCTCTTAATTTATTTATCGAAAGTATGTTTTTTCTCCAAAAGGTATGGTCTTGCACCCAATCTATTAAATACGTGATTTGGTCTTCTGTCCTTGTATCTCTTTCCATCATCAAACGAACATCGTCAGCCCATTTTTGTAAGTTAGGCTTTTTGTGCTCAGGGTTATTCTTTAGGATATTTTGATAGAGTCGATTGGCAAGTTGAAAGTGAACAGAGTCTTCGTCGTAAATTTTAGATTTGCGACATGATGTTTTAATATCTCTTTTACTTTCCTTTCCTTTACTTTCCTTTACTTTACTTTGTGTACTTTGGATATCAGAAACCTCATTTGCATCTTCATTTCCGATATCAGAAACTGTATTAGAACCACTATTGCCGTTATCAATACGTCGTCCGTTAAGGTCAACTAGCTCAATATTCTTTTTTTCTGGTAGGTCAACTAACAAATACTCCTGTACAATTTCTACGTTCACTCTTTTGTATACAGCGCTAATATAATGATTCTGTATCCTTTTAGAAGTAAGTACGCTGTATTTCTCGTACAACTCTTTGTTAAATATCCCCCACTTGATGCAGTCGTAAATTACAGTTGTTACTAAGTTTCTGTCAGAAGAAACTTTGTTGCTGAACAATATCTGTTGTTTTTCATCCCACTCATGGTAGTATCCATGAGAGTATATTTTTTGAAACATCTTAATCAAAATTGCAAATCCTTCTAATCCATGTTCGGCTTCTATTAACTCAACCTCATCACTCATTACTACGTCTAACGCAAAATAATCTAGCCCATTTTTTTGAGGTCTAGCCACACCACCTCGCCCCCTTTTAACTTTTCAGTAATTCAACTATCCTTATTTAATCGAGCACAAATTGCTTTCATACCTTTTATTTTTACTAGGCGATAGCCAGGGGCCACTCTGCTTACGTAGCCCTCGACATATCCCTTAAATAATTGACCTCGATTCTCGTATCCCTCAGTCATCCATACATAACAGTAAGGTATAGTAATCTCATATGGCGGTTTCGTCCGGCTCATTTGCCTTCATCCGAGTTGTTAAAAGGTAAATCATCATCAGAAATATCAATCGTTTTCCCTTCACCTTGGAATGGATCGCTTGTCTGAGCTTGTCCACCAATCATTGCTTTAAGTTCCTCTCCCTCCGTCTGGTTGAAGAGAGATATCATGTCACTAGCTTGTTGCTTTGTTAAATCATTCATGGAGTCAACATTATGCAGTTTCTTTGCTAATGCCTTTACTTGGTCGCTATCTAACCCTTTACGCTTACCTCCACCGTAAATGGCTTTGATTTGAGGATCTGTTACTGCACCTGCCATATTCCCTGAGCTTCCATTATTATTTGAATAGTTACTATTACGGTTATTGTTATACTGTCTTTGCCCCTGAGAAGGATTCTGTTGACCGTTTAAATCCATATCTTCAATATCTTGAGTAAATAACCCTGATGCCCCTGTAGCTTGAAGAGTGGCTCCTACAAGAGCTCTCTTGATAGCCATTTTTTGAAGGGTATTTACTAACATATAAGGGTCTTGATTCTTATAACGCTTTTCCTTACTGTTAGCGGACCCCTCACATTCTGACAAAACCACTTCTACACCATTTTCTAACGTTCTGTGCACGGTAGCTTTGTAATTAAAGTAGAAAAACCCGTTATCCCAGTCCTTCACTTGTTCAACAGCCGTAATGCGGTGCCCTAGACTATAAAATCTAAGTAAATTCTCTGCCCCCGGTTTTAATAACGAGGGCTTAGGTGTACCAGGTACGACACCGTAATCAACATCTTTTACTAGTACTTGTTTTGTAATCTCTTTTAAAGAGCGATATGCTTCTAATGCCTGTTCAGGAGTTACTTGTACTTTTGCAATGTAACTTTGTTGTTCAACCGGTTGTAATGAACTAATTTGCTGTTGTGGTAGACTCATTACTCCACCTCCACTTTAAATGAAATGGTTTCCGGCTTTACCTTCACTCCTGGTACCTCTTGACCGTTCTCATCCACGATAACTTTTACTCCATCACGTTCTATAATTTGTAGTTCTTTCTTAAAGTCGCCCCAATTGGCTTCTTCTTTGATGTATTCTGTTAACCCAGCAGATTTGATATGTTCAAGTAGCTTATGTTTGTCACTAGCTTCTGGTGCTTCTTTAGATGACCTTGCCTTTGACTTCCCGTATGGCGTAGCAATGGTTTTTTGTTTTGGATTCTCTTCTAGTTGCTTTTGGTGATACTCATGAATTAGAAATGTAAAAAAATCCATGCTACCTTGAATACCTTTTAACTCCGATTCCTCCCAAGCAGTTATACGCTCCATCTCTGCTTGTGCTAACTTTTGAATTTCTTTCTTCTGAGCTTCAATTGCTGATATCTTACGGAACGCCCAATTTAACTGATCTAAGCTTTCGATTTTAAATCGTTCCTTTATCTCGCTCGCTTGTTCCTGGTCAGTAAAATCGATTGCTTCAATCTCCTGCATTTCTGCTTGTTGAAGTGGGTTCATTATTAACTTCCTCCCTGTTTCCATTTGATATTTTTAGAGAAATCACATATACTTTTATTAACTAATTTTATTATGTGAATTTCTAAAACCTTATGTGCTGCTAACACATGAGGTTTTTTATTTGTCTTCACTTCGATAAATGACCATAATAGTTGATTCATATTCCAACACTCCCTCTTTCAAGTCCCCAGAAAACGAAGCGGATGCCAACTTAATATCTACTATTTCAAGGTCTCCATTTTCTGTTAGCCATTCATTTACTTCTTCCTGAGAGTAACAAAGCTGAATACGTATACATCCGGCTACTTCTTCATGTGTCATATTGTTTGTTCACCCCCTTAGCGAGTAGGTTCATAGGCTCCCGTTGAGCGCATTAGACTTCACTGGTAGTTTTGCATTGGCTGTTCTACCAAACAGCGCATCAACTTATTGTGGTGCTAGTAGTTTCACCGTTCAGGGCACGACTGCCAAAGGGATAGATAAGGTCGAGAATATTTGATAGGGGGATTCTCTAATTTGTCGTGCCCTCAACATCAAAACTACTTTTTTAATATCTTGTGCAGCTGCACCGTTCGAACCGTGACTATCTAGGAGGAGGGGTGTTTCAACTCCTTTTTGATAATTTGTCACGGTCCGAACGGCAGAGCTGAGTAAGCTCTTGCCTTAGGATGGATGGAGATGTTACAATACTTCTAGATAACGATTGCTCTTTTTTGAGCTTCAGCATCAACTGGTGAGACAGTTGGTGTATTTTTTTTGACTTTAGGTCCATATGTTTTTTGAAATGCTATCCTCTTCATATCAATTGAAATAGCTAAGTTATACATTATTTTTCTTTCTACTCTTTTGATTTGAGAACCATATTTTTTATGAAGTGTATAGCCTTTATGTCTAAGTGCTCTAGATATGTGTTTCATACCTTGTCCATCCAGTTCTACCTTTTCTCTATGTTTAAGCACTTTGATGTAATCAAGCTCTAACTGCCTTCTTTTACCTTCTTCGTTTAAGTAAAACAGCTCCCGTAAGTAAAATCTCATTGAATCAATAATCAGTTCTACTTCTGCTCTATTTAATCTTTTAAGTGGTTTTGCTTTCATAGCACTGTACTCCCCTCTATTACATAAGTTACGGTAAATCCATCTTTCGCAATCTCTTTTGCTTGCCTTTCTAACTGTCTAACCTTTCGTTCGTGGTGTACTCTCTTAGCCTCCAAATCTTTTAGTTCTCGTATTGCCTTATGTGCCTCAGATTCATATTGGTCAGCCCTGTAATACTCCTTATCGAGGGTACAAGCTAATGCTGTGGACCTCATATGGATAACATGTTTGTGTAACCTATTAGCTAAAGCTTTGTCTGAATTTAGAACGTAAAACTCATTACCATTTGCCATACTACAAACCCTCCTAAAATATGCATAAGTCCTTGTGCAACAGTTGCTACATCCACGTTACAAAAGAAGGCAATAATCATATCTTTAGCACATGTTGTCTCTGCCCATTGCTTGACAGTATATATATCCGGTATCTTCTGATTTCTTTCTAATTTACTAACTGTGCTCTGAGTTGTATTTAACTCGTAAGCAAGTTCCTCTTGGCTATACCCCGCCTTTTTCCTCATAGCTTTTAAAACGCCACCGAATTCCAATCTCCTCTCACCTCCTTTATGAAATATTCCAATTCGGAATATTACTCCAAAATCGAATAGAGGCAGTATTTCCTAATAGTTAAAATATAGATAAACACCCACTAACCAATGACCCTATAAGGATGTTTTAAACTTATTCCATCAGTGTTCTTATTAACCCATTCAAAGAACTTTTTCGTGGGTACCCTAGGATGACCTAACTCCCTAATAACGGGGAAGTCTGCTCGATTGAAAAGTTCATTACACTTGGTTGGCCCAATATCAACTAACTCCATGAATTGCTGACGAGTCATTAACGGTGGTAACTGCTTTTCTTGTAACTCATGAAGCAGAAGCGGAAAAAGCTGCTTTGTTATTTCACTAACAATCATCTTTACTTCGTCTTCGGTAAACGTTGTGATCGGCATCTTAGATTTCACCTCCTAAAATCATGTATTTAGTTCGCTCACCCTAACTATCATTATAAAAAAATGAGTTTTTCCAATTTTGATTTCGCCAGTTTTCTTGATTACTAAAAAGTGAGGTAGTTTAATATAATTCTTGTTTTTTCATTTCTTGAAGTTTCATGCAGTTATTCTTAATAACTGGTTATTGGAAATTTTTCAAACTATCCTTGTCAAGCGTTTTTTTATAAATCAGGGAATAGAATTTCAAAAGGAAGGTGAAATTCTTCCTCTAATGCTAGAGCTACTTCGAAACTTGGTTTGATTCGCCCGTTTTCTAAGGCTGAGATATACGCTGTAGAGAAGCCTACTAGTTTTCCTAGTTCGCTTTGCTTCAATTTCCTTTTTTTTCGCTCAAAGATTAATCGTTCACGTCTTGCACCTTTAACATTGGCAAATTCGTGACACGGAGTTTTTACTTTCTTTTTTCGCCTTTTCTTAAGTGCAGGCATCTTTGTTTTCACCTCCTAGTTAATCTAAACCCATTTTCTCTAGCCAATCGGTAAGTTCTTGTGCTGCTGACTCCTTGGTGTACGTCTCATCATTTAGCAACTGATAAGCTACATGTAGAACGAAATACCTTACTGTAGCTTCGAAAAGTTCGTTGTACATTTTCAAGTCATTCATGTTGTCAGCTCCTTTTAGGCTGGTGTTTTAGGTTTTTTGTTGTTTGCATGTAACGGTTTGTCTAAAAAAATATAATCATTAAAATTGATTTGGTGGTGGTTACAGTAAATCATAAACTTGCCTAAGAACTTCGGACCGGCATTACTATCTGTGTTCATTACTCTATGAAGTTGGGCTACATCAACACCTAACTGACGGGCAAATTCTCTATAGTTTCCTCCAGACATTTTTTTCATTAGCTTTCTAGTTTTTTCTTTATTTAGGTACAAGGTTATTCACTCCTTTCTGTTACATGCAATCAATGTTGTTTACAGTTAATACTTTATCACCTTCATTACATCCAGTCAACACTTTTTACTATTTTTTTCTTATCGGTGTTGATTGTGGTCAATGATACTGATTATACTTGGATTAATCAAAGCTTGGGGGAGTAATTACAATGAGTAAGTTTAACAAAGAATTATTTGCTGAGCTCCTAAAAAAAGCACAGGGTAAGCGCTCTTTAAACAATTACGCTAGACAATCCGGGGTTACTTCAGCACATATATCACGGTTGCTCAGATGTTTGTTAGATACTGCACCTAATCCATCTACAATTAAGAAACTAGCTAACGCTGCACAAAACGATATTTCTTATACAGATTTAATGGAAGCCGCTGGTTATATTGATGAAGTTCATGATACGAATTCTAGTCCAGTAATATCAGTTGCCGGGAAAAATTTGGACTTATCAGACGAAGAGTTGCAAATATTAAAGGAAATCAAGAAACACCCTATTATGTTTAACGACCTCTCTACTGACCCCGAAAAGAAAGTGAAGCAACTTATAAAAATATGGAAATTAGCAAAAGCAATGGAAGATGATACAGATGAAGAAGTATTAGATGACTAGGATGATGATGTGATGAAGATGAAAAATTTTATGCTTGAACATCCACTTTATGACAATGCATATAAATTAGCAAAGCAAGTACACTCTAACTTTAATTTCAACGCTCCTTATCAAATTGATATTGAATACATATGTAGTAGATACGGTATGAGTATTAAAGAACTTCCCCCGTCAGAAGTCTCCACAGGCTTATCTATAGCCTCTAAAAATAATCGAAAGGGAACAATTTTCATTAATAGAGAACTAGTTGGAAAACGCCGTAAGGAAATTCTCGCTGAAGAGTTTTGCCATATATACTCTCAGCATACTAATCAATTGTCAGCCGATAGTGGTTATATAGATAAGTTAGAAGAGTATGCAAGGCGTATGTCAGCTCATCTATTAATACCTGACTGCATGCTTTCAAATGTTGAAGTATATGAAGGTGGAGAGGATTATATCATTGTTTCCGAAATAGCCGACCACTTTGATGTTACTGAAGAATTTGCTCATTATAGGCTTACACTCGAGTTTCAACGCGGACTATTATTTAGCCTATCTCCAGAATTTACGCTATTGCCTATTAAACTACTTTATAAAGAGCGTATCGAAGAATTAGATGCTATGCCTATAAATCATGATAAGTATGAAGAACTTGAACATGTATTTATAAAGTATTAATTTCATAGATAAAGGTTTACAAATAACCACTACAGGCGACGCATTATAAAAAGTCGTTTTTATTTTAATTACATATGCAAAATTATCTATTTTTGTATATGTTTTATATAAAAATTAATATATTAGGGGGAAATTATGAAAAAATTTTTATTAGCATCTTTGCTTTCTGTTATTTTTGTTTCTGGTTGTGGCGATTCTGAGAATGTTACTACTGAAGAAAAGACAGATATTGAAACTACTGACATTTCTAATGAGGTTGAAGCAACAATAGCTGACGAGGTTGAAGTTGCAGAACCTGAAAATACTGGAGACAATACTGAGCCAATTGAAGTAACTAATGAAAAAGCTGAACAAACTAACGGCTCAAGCATTAGTTCTTCAGATTTAATAGACGAGATAAACTTCTTAGCCGATCATGAGAGTCAAGGTGGATTATCAATCACCTCTGAAGGTAAACAATTTATTCAAGATAATTTTAATTATTTTATAGATACCAATAATTTTAAAGAAGAGATTAAGAGTACTGCTAATATAGTTGATGTTAGAGAACTAAATAAGAATGCTAGGCCTTATTTATCTCAACTTCTTTCTTACAGTGGCTATGTTGTAGATATAAAAGAACACCACTATGAAGATGACGGTGTTACACTTACATATGCTTTAATTTCAGATGATAATCTAAATTACTACACATTGTACATGTTTGATTCAGCTGAGGGTATTTATGAAGAAGATTATGTTACTTTTTACGGTCTACCTTTTGGTGGATATTCATTCCCTAACATAAGTGGTGGGCATACTAACTCTCAATTTTTTCTAGCTTCAATAATTGAAAAATAAAAAAGCCCCTTCCTGGGGTTTTCTTTTTAATAATAAATTTAATAAACAAATACATTGGAGTTATTAATTTTGGATAATATCATTAGAGTTGCCATACCTGTAGTAATTGCTCTTATTTCATTAATTCTTTTCAAACCTAATGTCCTTACCTTCATTACTTCAACTAGAAGCGAACGTCTTTTATTAAATAAAGAGTTAAGACAACTATACTACTTTTTAGCGTTTATTAGTGTTTTTATAATTATGCCAGTAATTTTTGTTTATACACAGCATTTTAACCAATCTGGTATCTATGAATTTGCACTCAATAATACTCAGTTCTTAGCAGTATCAATTATTGTTGGGTTCCTTAGCTCACTAGGACTTTATCTCTCTCTAGACTTTTTTTTAGAAAACAAAAAAATCGTTTTATTCAAGGTTATTTTTTTAATAGTGCATATAATTTACTTGTCAATTCTCTGTTTCTTATTTGCTGGGGCACTTATTGAGGTTTTTCATTATACCGAACTTACAGAAGCGATTACAGATGGAGTGTTTTTATTGCTCTTTTATTTTGCTTCGTTACTTCCTCTTTTTGCTCTTTGCAAAAGGCTATTCCACCAAGATATACACGTTATTATTAAACTCTCAAATGGGCAAATCATAAAAAATGCATATTTATTACACCCTACATACGGAAACAGAATTGTCATAGGTGAGTACCCTATTCCAGATATGTGCGAACACTTAATGGTAATACCAAATAAGAAAATAGTACATATACAGTTTTTTATTTCAACTGAAATAAGACCAAAAAGTTTAGTAAAAAAAGAAAAATCTCCTATCATAATTACAAAGAGTAAACATTCAACAAGAAAAAGAATCATAAAAAATAACAAATAGCCTTTTATAGGCTTTTCTTTTTCCTTAACAAGCGAACTAACATTCTATTATATATGTATCACTAGACTAAAATTATGAAAGGGGCAAGTTTATGTATTGCAAGAAAGTAAAAACCAAAAGCGGTGAGTCGCGTTGGGAATGTGTTGCCGATGGTCCTCGTGACCCAGCTACCGGGAAACGAAAACAAATTACAAGACGTGCTAAAACACAAAAAGAAGCTAAGAAGCGCGTTGAAGATGCTCTTCGTTCTCTAGAAGATTACCAAATTGATGAGCAGTTAGGAAAAAAGATTCTCTTTGAAGAAGTTGCAAGAGTGTGGCTAGAAACGTACTCCTTAACAGGCGTGAAACGTAGTACCATTCGTATACGCGAGAAAGAAATTAAAATATTAAACCGTTACATCGCTAAAATACCAATCAGTTTAGTTACACCAGCTAAATATCAAAAACTTATCAACGAGATAGCTCCTCAGTATGCAAGAACGACTGTACAAGGCGTAAACACTACTGCTGTTATGATATTCAAGCATGCTATAAAAGATAAGCTAATTAAGGATAATCCTGCAAATGATGTTGTAATCCCTAAAAAGAGAAAGACAGTAGAAGAAATCGAAAATGATAGTATTGAAGAAAAGTACTTAGAGAGCTTTGAATTAGAAGAATTCTTACAAGCAGTTCGTGCGCATGGTCTTGACCTGGACCTTGAACGTTTTTACCTTCTCGCGTTCTCAGGAATGCGTTCCGGTGAATTATGCGCATTGAAATGGACCGACCTTAACTTTAACACAAATGAAATTAGAATTACTAAAACCCTTTATAACGAAAATAACAATATGAAGACATACGAGCTTACTCCACCAAAAACAGAAGGCTCTATTCGTACAATTGAAATTGAAAAAGAAATTATCGACCTACTCCACTCTCATTACAAAAGACAAACAAAGATGAATATGAAATACCGTCATGAGATTGAAGAATATCATGACAGCAACTTTATCTTTTGTCGGACAAATGGTTATCCTTTTATTCAAAAGACGATCATTCAAAGAATGCAACGTCTCCTAGAAAGGACCAGCATTGAAAAACATGCTACTCCTCATATCTTTCGTCATACACATATTAGTATGCTCACAGAGGCTGGAGTTGACCTTCCTACCATCATGGAACGAGTTGGACATGAGGATATTAAGACAACGATGAAGATTTACACACATGTAACAAATAAAATGAAAAAGGACGCTTCTGATAAAGTGAGAACTTTATACCAAAACGCCCTT
This sequence comes from Bacillus sp. FJAT-45350, assembly GCF_002335805.1. Taxonomy (NCBI): domain Bacteria; kingdom Bacillati; phylum Bacillota; class Bacilli; order Caryophanales; family Bacillaceae; genus Bacillus; species Bacillus sp. FJAT-45350. The sequence continues at coordinate 3,046,293 of NZ_NISU01000001.1, forward strand.
TCAGATATAAATTTAAAAATTATGTGAGAAGTATGTGAGGTTTTTCTGAAAAACAACCTCACATCACTCACTAAACCTTGACACATCAGGGTTTATAGAGCATGAATTACATCATGCCGCCCATTCCACCCATGCCGCCCATGCCGCCCATATCAGGCATGCCGCCGCCGCCTTCTTCAGGCTTATCAGCGATTACAGCTTCTGTTGTTAAGAACATAGCAGATACGCTTGCTGCGTGTTGAAGAGCTGAACGAGTAACTTTAGTTGGGTCAACGATACCAGTTTCAACCATGTTTACCCACTCGCCAGTTGCCGCGTTGAATCCACGACCTACTTCTTCGCCTTTTAAGCGCTCAACAATAACTGATCCTTCAAGACCTGCATTGTGTGCGATTTGACGTACTGGCTCTTCAAGAGCGCGAAGAACGATGTTCACACCAGTAGCTTCGTCTCCGTCAGCTTGAACTGCTTGAACTGCTTTGATTACGTTAATTAGAGCAGTACCACCACCAGCTACGATACCTTCTTCAACTGCTGCACGAGTTGAGTTAAGAGCATCTTCAATACGTAGCTTACGTTCTTTCATTTCTGTTTCAGTTGCAGCACCAACTTTAAGAACTGCTACACCACCAGATAATTTTGCAAGACGTTCTTGTAATTTTTCTCTATCGAACTCAGAAGTTGTTTCTTCAACTTGAGCTTTGATTTGGTTAACGCGAGCTGCGATTTTATCAGACTCACCAACACCTTCAACGATTGTTGTGTTTTCTTTTGTAACAACAACTTTAGAAGCGCGTCCTAATTGAGTGATATCAGCTGACTTAAGGTCAAGACCTAAATCTTCAGTGATAACTTCACCACCAGTTAAGATAGCGATATCTTCTAACATTGCTTTACGACGGTCACCGAATCCAGGAGCTTTAACAGCAACTGCATTAAATGTACCACGAAGTTTGTTCACTACTAATGTTGCTAGTGCTTCACCTTCAACATCTTCAGCAATGATTAAGATCGGCTTACCTTGTTGTACTACTTGCTCAAGAACAGGTAATACTTCTTGGATGCTTCCGATTTTCTTGTCAGTGATAAGGATGTAAGGGTTATCTAGAACTGCTTCCATCTTATCAGAGTCAGTTACCATGTATGGAGATGCATATCCACGGTCGAATTGCATACCTTCTACAACTTCTAACTCAGTTGAGAATCCTTTTGATTCTTCGATAGTAATAACGCCATCGTTTCCAACGCGTTCCATCGCTTCAGCAATGATTCTACCTACTTCTTCGTCTGCAGAAGAAATTGAAGCAACCTGTGCGATTGACTCTTTACCTTCAATTGGCTTAGAAATGTTTGCTAACTCAGCAACAGCTGCTTTAGTTGCCTTTTCGATACCTTTGCGAATAACCATAGGGTTTGCACCAGAAGTAACGTTCTTTAAGCCTTCACGAATCATCGCTTGAGCTAGAACCGTTGCAGTAGTTGTTCCGTCCCCAGCAATATCATTAGTTTTGCTAGCAACTTCTGCTACTAATTTAGCACCCATGTTTTCGAATGCATCTTCTAATTCGATTTCTTTTGCAATTGTTACACCGTCATTAGTAATTAACGGAGAACCGAATTTCTTTTCTAATACAACATTACGTCCTTTTGGTCCTAATGTTACTTTAACTGCATCAGCTAACGCGTCTACACCACGTAGCATTGAACGACGAGCTTCTTCACTAAATTTAATATCTTTAGCCATAATATCTCAACCTCCTGGATTTATATATCGTTTACGTATAATTAACCGATGATTGCTAGTACATCAGTTTCGCGCAGAATTAAATATTCTTTACCTTCGAACTTGACTTCTGTTCCAGCATATTTCGAGAAGATTACAGTATCACCATCATTCACTTCAAGAGCTACACGCTCACCATTTTCTGTTACACGGCCAGTTCCAACTGCAACAACTTTACCTTCTTGAGGCTTTTCTTTCGCAGAATCAGGAAGAACAATCCCACTTGCTGTTTTTTCTTCAGTCTCAACTAACTCAATTACAATACGATCACCTAATGGTTTTAACATGGAAAACAACCTCCTTATATTGTGTTAATCAGCCATTTCCTGTTTATGTAAAAGTTATGTAAAGTAGGAAATGATGCTTCAGTTTCTTTGTTAGCACTCAACCGACTCGAGTGCTAACACAATTATTATAATAATCAACTCATTTTCTTTTTGCAAGTCTTTTGAAAGATTTTTTTCAAAAAAAATTACCTTCTATATAATAGCCAAGTAATGCTTGTCTCAAACTACTTTATTCACTTATGTCTTTTATATGATTAAGATATTTCCTTGTATTTATTAACATTCTCAGTAGCTAATCTACATATGGTCTTTCCTTCTGATTTTTTCACGACCTATGTTACAATATATAGATGGATAAAATCTTTACTAGTACATGTACAATCTTTTACATACACTAACACTAATACATAGAAAAAATAGCTCAACGAGACACTTCTACTATATTTATTAAAAAGGGGAATTTATTTTGACAAAACGATATTGGTGGATACTAGTTGTTTATATTCTCACACAATTTTCTGCATTGTTGGGCATACCTCTTCTACATTCCTTAGGTGTACCATTAGAACAGATTCCTGGTTTATGGCTAAGCATTAGTTTTACAATTGGACTTATTATTATTTTAATATTACTGAAGCCTGATATTGTAAATCGTCGTGAAAACCGTAGCAGAGTAAGTAGATCACAAGCAGCCTTCTGGGCAATTATCGGTATTTTTATGGCATTTACTGCACAGTACGTTGCAATTGCAATTGAAATGTACGTACTAGGGATTGAACCCGGGTCAGAGAACACTGAACAAATCGTCCAATATGCTAAAGCTACTCCGATGTTCATCTTTGTCCTTGCGGTAATTGGTCCAATTCTTGAAGAAATTGTGTTCCGTCTTATTATTTTTGGGGCACTCTATAAACGATATAATTTCTGGATTGCAGCTTCAATTAGTTCTTTAATATTTGCTGCTGTTCATTGGGATTTTACTCATATCATAATCTATGCTGCAGTCGGCTTTACATTTGCTTACCTATATGTAAAAACACAACGAATTATTGTACCTATCATTGCTCACGTAGCAGTAAATACATTTGTCGCTATGGTTAACGTTGTATTTGGGGAACGACTCGAAGAACTTCAAAAGCAACTTGAGCAAATACAAGGATTTATCGGAGGATTTCTACTATGAGAACATCACCTACCTTTATGGGTGTCACGTATATTTTGATTGGAATCATGTTCGTCTATTTAGCGATTCAAAATGTCCGAGTAGCTTCTTGGAACTTATGGACATTTCTGTTTATCGCACTTGCTGCCATTGATATTATGGTCGGGGTTCGCTTTTTCAGAATGCGAAAAGCAATTAACGAAAAGAAAAATAAGTAACGTAAAGAGGTTTCTCCCAACTTGTAGGAGAAACCTCTTTTTTTGACTTAATTTTATTTAATCAAACGTTTAATTAAGCTGTTTTTGTTGTTTCTACAGGCTCTTTCTCCTTTTTACCAAGTAAATATCCAGCAGGAACTGCGATTGCCGTTAAGATAGCTACAAGTAAAAATCCTTCATTAATCGCCTGTAGGTTGGCAGCTTCAACCGATAAATCAGTAGCAAACAATGTTGTTCTACGTACTTCATAATAAATAGAGATAAAGACTATTCCTAAAGCAGAGCTCATTTGCCTGAGGACATTGTTCATTGCAGCTCCTCTTGAAACAATCGACTCTGGAATCGCATTCATTCCTGCCGTAGTTGCCGGCATGCTACTTAATCCCATTCCCAATCCACGAAGCGCCATGATGATGAAAATAAAAACTAGTGACGTTTCCATTGTTAAAAAGCTTAAAGCAAAGGTACCTACTGCTGATACGAACAACCCAGTTGTAACAACCCATCTTGCTCCGTATTGATCTAAAATTCTTCCCCCAATGGTCATGGCAATCCCCATTAATAATGCAGAAGGAAGAAAGACTAAGCCTGTCATAATTGCATCATAGCCATACACATTTTGAACTAGGAAAGGAATAAGAAAAATCCCAGAAAAAAGCCCAATTGACGTTATCCCTGCAATTAACACACTATACGTATAAGCTGAAATACGGAAAATTGATAAATCTAATAACGGATATTTTTGTGTTTTTTCTATTTTAAAGAAGATAAATAAACTAATTAGTCCAAGAATAATGATAGTCAAATTAAGTGGCTTCACTAAATGTTCAAGCATCGAAACTCTAGCTAGGGCAAATAATATTAACCCAACACCTATCGTCACTGTAATAAAACCATACTTATCAAATCGTATGTCTTTATTTACTTCTGTCTCTTTTACATAAATAAAAGCAATCAATAAGCCCAGTAATCCGAAGGGAACATTACACCAAAATAAATAATACCAGCTACCCTTCTCTATTATAAAACCACCTAACGTAGGGCCAATTGTTGGCGCCATCATCGCAGCTACACCCCAAATTCCAGTAGCAAGCCCTCTCTCCTTACGTGGAAACGTTTGAAAAATAAGCGCCATCGATAAAGGCATCATAATACCTCCACCAAGCCCCTGTACTCCACGGAAAAAGATTAAAGAAGATAAATTCCACGAAAATGAACCTAATACAGACCCTAGCACAAAGAGAGATAACCCAAACAAGTACACACGTTTCTTGCCAAACTTATCCCCTAAGTAACCTGTAACTGGCATAATCATCCCCATTGTAACCATAAAAATGGTGATAACCCATCCAGTAGACACCGCATCAGAACCAAATACCTTCATCAATTGAGGAACAGCAGGATTCAACATACTATTATTTAAAATCATCGTAAATGAACCGATCAACACCGCTAAGACGACCATCCACTTATCTGGAACTCTTTTCATATCACCACACCATTTCATTTCGAACTTCGAAATATATTCTCTCTTTACTATATCATGTTTTTGGAAAAAGTCATGGCATTTACACTTTATTTTGTTTTCACCTCATTAAACAGGTAAAGGATGTAAAAAGGCAACAATACCTTTTTACACCCTTATTTTTTCTTTGATTAACCTTTAAGCAACTTTTACTTTAGAATGATAGCTTTTCTCTTTTTTACTAATAGATTGTCGTAAATATGGTAACACCCAACGGTCACCACCAAAGCGTCCTGCGTTCGCTCCAGCTGCTAAAATGAACATTGAGAATAGAATCATCCATGGGTTAGTAGAAACAGTTCCAGCAAACATAAAGGCAAAGTTCATCATCACTCCAAAGAATGCGGCTGCACTAGTAAATACACCTAAAATAAGTCCTAAACCAACAAGCACCTCGCCCCACGCTACCATAACGCTAAATAACTCTGCGTTCGGAAGAGCGAATCTCTCTAAGAACGCTACGTAAGTTGGATACACTAATTGTTCCCCTGACATAACAGGATTTGCAATTGAGCCATTCAGGTAACCACCAGCATTGAAGTCTCCCATGACTTTACCTAGTCCAGCAGATAACCACATCCAACCTATATATAATCGTAAGAACGTTAAAATCCCAGCTGCTATTTTATTAGTACGTAAGAATTGTCCAAACATTGTAATTCCTCCTTGTATAATTTTTGTTAGTTTTCTCAGTCGCGACAAGTGAGGTTTTTATGTGAATCACTTCACAAACTTATTGTAACTTAATACTCATTCTTTTTCTATAGCTTTAAACAGATGTCACAAGATGCACTTAACTATACTGATATAGTAAAAAAGAAGGACCACTACGATGTGATCCCTTCCCTTTCCACTTGTTCAACCTTGGACTTCTTATTCTGTTTTTGTTTTAAGTAAACATAAACACAACCTAAACATCCTAGATAGCATACAAATGCTGATAAATAAAAGGCAATTGTATAACTTTGAGTAGCATCAATAATATAGCCTGTCACAATAGGTGAAAGCCATTGACCTATTCCAAAAAAGATAGTAATAAATCCTATCGCAACTGTAGTTTTATCCGCCCTTGTAATTTCGCTCACAGTTGCTACAGTAACAGTTGGTACACCCCATAAAGTCAGAGCATAAATTACTGACTGAATATAAAGTATCGTTTGGTGAGTAGTAAGCGCAAACCCTATCAAGATACCCGCTTGTATGAAACAAACGATAAATAAAGTGGGCATTCTTCCTATTCTGTCTGAAAGCCCCCCAAGTAAGAATCCACTAACAATACTGACAAAACCAGCACTAGAAAAGAAAAAACCTGCTGTTTGCTTCTCTAATTGTACAGTATTGATTAAATAGTCAACGAAAAAAGTGGAGAAGATTAAATAACTGAATCCCCATGAAAAGAAAATCAAACCGATGACCCAAATCATATTACTTTTATAGACATTTACAATTTTATTTTCTTCTTCTACATTTATCGAACTTTTTCCGCTAAATTTAGGACCTTCCGTTTCACCAACTGGTTTCAACCCTATTTTCTTCGGATCATCCACTAATAAAAAGAAGTTGATTAATAGAATGATAATTGATAGTACTGCAAGCACTATCCAGCTTACACGCCATCCTTCAGAAGGAAACATCGTAATTAAAAAAGGAACTAAGAATCCACTAGCTACCATTCCAAAGCTCGAGCCAGAATTCGTAACACCCAATGCAGTTCCTCTATATTTAGCCGAAAACCATTTACCTACTAAGCCTAAAGAAGCAACATTAACCCCACCTGATCCAATACCAATTAGAAAACACGTAAGGTATGCTGTCCAGAAGTTAATGACAATACTACTAAGACCCATACCTAAAATTGTAATGGCAAGAGCAGTAAGGATAACTTTTTTCGCGGAGAAACGACTTACTAGATGACCAACAACTGTTGCACTTACTAAATAGCCTAAAAAAATAGCAGAGGCAATAATTCCTGCCTCGCTATAACTTATCGAAAGTCCTTCCCTCATAAAGGGAATAATCGCAGCAAAGGAGAATCGACCAAAACCTAAGCCTGCCAAAACGTTTAACACTGTGACTACTAGAATAATCCAGCCTCTATGAACCTTACTATTCTTCATTTATTAAAACCTCATTATGTCATTTTGTTAGCTTAAAACGACTCACAATTCGATTAAGAGAAGTTGCCTGTTCTGCTAGTTCAGCCGCTCCATTTGCTAAGCTTTCAATTCCTTGTACATGCTTATCCACACCATTGACCGTATCTTCTACTTTTAAAGTAAATACTTCCGCAATTTTAGCAACACCACTTACGGAACTTCCTAATTGCTCACCATTTTGTATAAGCTGATTCACAAAATTTTCATTTCCTGTTACAGATTCCTTTGTATTTTGTGAAGTAACCTTTAAATGGTTAATTGATTGACCTGCAAGCTGAATCGTATCTAGACCATTATGAATTAAAATGGTATTCTCTTTTACTTGCTCCGCTGATTCATTGATTTCATTTCTTACATTCTCAATTGTCGAAACAATTTCAGTTGCGAAATAATTTGTACTTTCCGCCAGCTTCCTAACCTCGTCAGCAACAACTGCAAAGCCTCGACCGGCATCTCCTGCCCTACTAGCCTCGATTGATGCATTTAAGGCAAGTAAATTTGTTTGTTCAGCTATTTCAGTAATAGAAGAAATCTTACTCATAACAACATTCGTATCCTCAGCAACTTTCATTATCTTATCAGATGCTTCTTCAATTACTTTTTCGACAACCTTCATTTTCTTTTCAAGTGATTGAATGGCCCCTTGTCCTTCGTCTGCTATTGTTGCTGCATTTTCAGATACATGAACAGAGCCTTGGATTTCTTTTTTCATATTACGTAACCCATTATTCATATTTTGAATCATCGCATCAGCTGATTGAAGCGCTGACATTTGATGCTCTGCTCCACCACTAAAAACTTGCATTGTTTCAGAGAAATCTTTGAATGTACCAGAGAGTACTTGAGTTTCCTTTGCCTGCTCTTTACTAACACTATTAAGAGAAGTTACCGAGCGATTTAATTCATCGATTATATTTTTCACACCTAATATAATCTTATTAATCTCAAACCCTATTTGATGAAATTCATTTCTCGAGTTGTTTTGAACTTCAACTGTTAAGTCACCAGCACAAACGGTCCTTGTAATGGAGTACCATTTGCGTAGTGCCTTTCGTACATTCGTATAAAAAACCAATGCAAGGAAACTTGTTAACACTACACCGAGAATAGCCATTGTTATTAGAAAAGCAGTATTAAGCTGGAGTACGAGCCCTGTAATTAATGCCCCAGCGATAGGAACTACCGTAATCGAGCCAACCAAAATAGCTAACGATGGTCGATGGCTAATTCTTCCCACCCTTACATTAAGTTGTTTTCCGTCCTTGTCCATTATGATAGGAACAGTTGCATCAATAATAACTTCGCCCGTATCACGAGAGTACATTTGTGCCAGGGGCTCTTTAGTATTTGCACAGTTTTGGCTAATTGGGTCTGTGAACGTGCCTCCCTCTCTGAGACGGTTCGTATGTATAACTCCTACGCACTCATCACTTATTATGCCAATATATTCATCCTGCTCTAATTCCTCATCGAGAATTGAACGAATATATTCCTCTCTTCCATTTAAATCATCAGTTGTTACTAATTCTTTCTGTAAACGTTTGGATACCCGTTCAGCTTTTTTTAGGATACGCTGAGCCAAGGCTGAATTAACAGTCTGAGTCAATTTTCATGCCTCCTTAATTACTTATGATTACCGAACTAAGGAAGCATGAATCGCCTCCTGTAAGCGCTTTAAATCATTAATATTAAAGTTCTATTATAAAACTATCAATCTATTATTTATACGAAATTCTCATTCTTGCGATAAACCATCCCCTCGGATAGTGAGACTAATGTACCTGCTTCGTCCTTCACTTCAATACGATACAATCCTAGACGGCTTGATTTATTATCTTCTGAAGCAACTGCTGTTAATTTGTCTCCTGATTTTGCTGGTGAAACAAAGTGTGTTGTCATTGTAATACCAACAGCTGTTTGTCCATGTGAATTACTCGCATAAGCAAAAGCAGCATCAGCTAAAGAAAAAATAGCTCCCCCATTTGCACTCCCATGGAAATTTAACATATCATCTGTCAATGTCATCTCCACTTCAGCATACCCCTCTGAAACTTTTGTAATTGACATTCCTAATAATTTTGCATATGTATCTTCTTTAAACTTTTCAAGTGCTTTCATATTGTTTCACCTCATAATTATTATTCTAGTTAGGAATTTCATATTCTTCTACCAATTAGGTGATATATTACTAAATTACGTAGTTATAGATAAGCAGAATATATCATAATTTGTATATTATAGTCAAATAATAGTAAGAATATTCTGGTTTCAAAACCTATGAAGGAGCCCCATAATAAAGCCTTTCTTTTATTTTATTATGGGGCTAATAATCTATCTTTCTTTGTAACTGATATGATGCTTTTCCGCTCATTTCTATTGCCTCATTAACCATACCTTCAAGAAGTTCCGTTACAGTTGGAATATCGTTAATTAAACCAGCAACCTGACCACTATTTAGATGACCTTGATCGGTTTTCCCTTCAATTGCACCTGTTAGATGACGCACTTCATCTGTATGCTCATTAAACTGCTCTAAAGTAATTCCCTTCTTCTCCATTTCAAGAAGTGTTTGAGCATAACTAGTATTTAATAAACGGCGTACACGGCCAACCGTCCTACCTACTATTACCGTGCTAGTATCGTCTGCATTCACAATTCCTTCTTTATAGTTTTCATGTGCTAACGACTCTTGTGTAACAATAAAGCGAGTTCCCATTTGAACACCAGACGCACCTAATGAAAGCATCGCTAATAATCCTTTCCCATCAGCAATTCCTCCAGCTGCTACAACAGGTACACTCACAGCATTAACTATTTGTGGGATAAGTGTTAACGTTGTCGTTTCAAAATTAGAGTTAATTCCAGCCGCTTCATATCCTTCAGCAACAATCACATCAGCTCCAGCAGCTTCGGCTTTCTTTGCTTGTTTTACAGAAGCTACAACACAAATGACTTTAATTCCATGTTCTTGAAACTTTTTAATATACGGTGTTGGGTTCCCTGCCGATAATGAAACAACAGGAACGCTTTGTTTAACAATTAGTTTCATAACATCCTCTGCATACGGTTGAACAGTTATAGCAATATTCACACAGAAAGGCTTATCCGTTTTTGCTTTGACTGCAGTAATGATTTCTTCAATCTCACCCGGAGTCATCGTTCCTGCCCCAATAGTACCTAAGCCACCAGCTTCTGAAACCGCTGCAGTTAACTCTGCATGACTGAAATTCCCCATTCCACCTTGAATAATGGGATATTTCAATGAAAGGCATTCGCATAATATATTCATAATTTCACCTCACGTAGAAATAGTGTTATACTTATTCTATCTTATAATATTAGGGAGGTCTAGTATGCTTTATCCATATGGCGAAAAAATTCCGAATGTTTCAAATAGTGTTTTTGTTGCTCCTGGTGCCCGTATTATCGGAGATGTAACGATAGGAGACGAATCAAGCATTTGGTTTAATGCGGTTTTACGCGGAGACGAAGCACCAATTAAAATAGGGAAACGCTGTAATATTCAAGATAACTCTACATGTCACCTTTACGAAGATCAGCCTCTCATTCTTGAGGATGAAGTGTCTGTTGGTCACAATGTAATCCTCCATGGCTGTACAATACGAAAGGGCGCTTTAATCGGTATGGGTGCTACTGTATTAGATGGTGCAGAGATTGGAGAATATGCATTTATCGGAGCAAACACACTTATTCCGCCTGGTAAAAAAATACCGCCACGTACAATGGTGATGGGCTCACCAGGAAAGGTAATTCGTGAACTTACAGATAAGGATTTTGAACTTATCCAACTAACAATCGATACGTATACTCAAAAAGGCAAAGAATTTTTAGAACAATTAGGTCGCCCAGAATAGGCTCCAATAAAAAATAACCTTTGGCCATGTGCCTTAGGTTATTTTTGTTATTTGTAATAGATTTTTTTAAGTCTATTAATTATCTTGATTGACCATCAGTGGATGACTAAAAATATCATAGTCTTTACTCTTTTCAGTAGAGTTATTGCCTTCTTTAAAGATTTCTTCAAAGAATTGATTCGCAGGCTCTGCAAGTGCTTTATAATAATCAGAGAATAGAGACGCTGCTGAGTCACCAAGCCACTTATTCGGTAATAGTTCAGCTGGTAAACCTGGGTCAACAAATAAAAACTTACGGTATTCATGAACAAGAATAGTTCTTTCTACAAAGCACTCCCCTGTTGACATGTCACCTTTTTCAATTTTATTTCTACTAATAATATACTTCTGACTATATTCTCTAATAAACTCTTCATAACGCTCATTAATTTCTTCAAGATCCCAGCACTTTGATACTAGATTCTGATTTTCCTCTGGACCCTCGTAATCTGCTATAAAAAAATTAACATATTGCTTGAGGTCATACTTTTCTATCATATCATATACTTGAATTTCTAATTGATTAGGAGATATCCAACAGCTATTAAACATTGAACCGAATCCACTCCAGACAAGCTCCTGACGAACTTCATCACGGATACTTCGTTTTTCCTCTGGAATTGTATACATTAAGATTCGCCACTTACCATCCCAAGAATGAGGATTTAGCTTAAAAATTCTAGTAGCAGCCTCTTCAATACGATTTTTGCCACGGTTAGTCAAAGAATAATAGCTCTTGTTCCCTTTTTTATTTGATTGTATCCAGCCCTGCTTGTTCATTCTAGAAATTGCTGCACGAACCGATTGGTCATTATGCCCGAACTCCTGTAATAAACGTATAAGACTACCAATCCATACTTCATTGCCATAATGACGTATATAATCACCGTACAAGGTAAAAATCATCGACCTCGTGTTAAGGGAATTTTCCAACTATATCACTCTCCTTTCACAAATACTTAGTTATTATACTATAATTTCAAAGATTCGAAAATCTCTAAAGTAGTTAGTAAACAAACAAAGGACTAATACTATAGAGAATTAGTCCTTTGTTTACTATGTGGTCAAACAACTAAGCTACTATATCAATTATATGCGTATTACCCTCATGACATGATATATTATAGCTCATTTTCAATTATTTGAAAACTGCTTTTGTTACTCACCTTTGAAGTTTGGTTTACGTTTCTCTGCGAATGCTTCCAACGCTTCTAAACGGTCTTTAGTTGGAATGATCATTTCATACGCTTTTGATTCAATTGCTAAACCAGTTTGTACGTCTACATCCATCCCATGACGAATTGCATGTTTTGCTTGTTGTAACGCTAGTGGTCCATTCTTAAGCATTTGGCTTGCAAACTCCTCACAAACAGCAAATAATTCGTCTGCTCCTGTTACACGGTTTAAAATCCCTAAATCTAACGCTTCTGCAGCAGGGACTTTTTTCGCAGTTAAAATTAATTCCATTGCTCTTGATTGCCCGATAAGTCTTGGTAATCTTTGTGTTCCACCTGCACCAGGAATAATAGCCCAACTAAGCTCTGTTAAGCCCATTTGTGCATCTTGTACAGCAATTCTAAAGTCACACGCTAATGCTAGTTCAAAACCGCCACCAAACGCGTATCCATTAATTGCAGCAATAGTAGGCTGTGGTAATGCTTCAATTGCAGAAAAAACGTCTCTAATTGCTTTTACATTTCTTCTTACTTCTTGCTCGTTTAAGTGTTTACGTTCTTTTAAGTCAGCTCCTGCACTAAACGATTTCTCTCCAGCTCCAGTAATAACGACAACACGCACATCTTTATTAATATGAATATCATCTACTACACTTTGTAGCTCTTGTAATGTTTCATAGTTAAAGCAGTTTAATGCTTCCGGACGGTTAATTGTTACATAGGCAAGATTATTTTTTATTTCATAGTTAATTGTAGCCATTTTAAATCTCCTCACTATAATGTATTAAAGCATAGGAAAGGATGATGAAAATTACAACCTCCATCATCCAATCTTTGTATATAACTAGTAAGACTGCACTTTTTAAAAGCTCTATTAATCAGTCTTTACGTAATAGAGTAATTACTCTACATTCTCTACAATTGTAGCGATACCTTGACCTACTCCAATACACATTGTAGCAAGACCATGTTTAACATTACGCTTTTTCATTTCATAGATTAATGTAGTAAGAATTCTAGCACCACTTGCTCCTAGCGGATGACCGAATGCAATCGCTCCACCATTAACATTCACAATATCAGTATCTAACTCAAGCTGATTGATACATTCTAATGATTGAGATGCAAATGCTTCATTTAATTCAATTAGACCGATATCTTCTTTCGTTAAGCCTGCACGTTGCATAGCTTTACGAGAAGCGTAGATAGGTCCGATACCCATAATACGTGGCTCTAAACCTGCTGTAGCTGAAACTGTATATTTTACTAGTGGTTTTAATCCTAGTTCTTTCGCTTTTTCAGCCGTCATTAATAAAAGTGCACAAGCTCCGTCATTTACACCTGAAGCATTACCAGCTGTTACTGTTCCACCTTCAAATAATGGACGTAATTTTGCTAGTTTTTCTAAAGATGCGTCATGACGAGGATGTTCGTCTGTATCAACAACTGTTACATTTCCTTTACGGTCTTTGATTGTAACAGGAACGATTTCTTCTTTAAATCGGTTTTCTTCCATCGCTTTTTTCGCACGCTGCTGACTCTCAAAAGCAAATTTATCTTGATCTTCTCTTGAGATATTGAATTGCTCTGCTACATTCTCAGCTGTTTTTGGCATCGTATCTGAGCCATACATTTCAGCTAATGCTGGATTCGTAAATCTCCAACCAATTGTTGTATCGAACATCTTCATGTCGCCACGAGGATAATCAATTTCAGGTTTCCCCATAACAAATGGAGCACGAGTCATGCTTTCTGTACCACCCGCAATAAAGATATCTCCTTCACCACAAGCAATTGCTCTTGCAGCATATGCTACTGCATCTAAACCAGAACCACATAAACGGTTAACCGTAGTACCACCAATTTCAACAGGTAAGCCAGCAAGTAATAGAGACATACGAGCTACGTTACGGTTGTCTTCCCCAGCTTGGTTCGCATTTCCGAAGACAACTTCTTCAATTTGTTCTGGAGGAAGATTAGGATTTCTTTCAACTAAGGCTTTAAGAACTACAGCTCCTAAATCATCTGGACGTACTGATTTAAAAGCACCTTTATATTTGGCAACTGGAGTTCTGACTGCATCAACAATTACAACTTCTCTCATGCTTTATCTCTCCCTTAATTCTTTTTACTTATTTAGTATAGTCGTAAACGCCACGACCTGATTTACGGCCTAATCTTCCTGCTTTAACATACTTTTCAAGAAGTGGGCAAGGTCTGAATTTTTCACCAAGTGTCGCATGTAAATATTTTAAGTTATTTAACCTAGCATCTAAACCAACTAAATCACCTAATTCAAATGGACCCATTGGGTAGTTTAGTCCTAACTTAATCGCTTTGTCGATTTCTTCTGGAGTACCTACACCCTCTTGAAGCATATAGAATGCCTCATTACCAACCATTGCACTAATACGGCTAGTAACGAAACCAGGGAACTCATTAACAACAACTGTTTCTTTACCCATATTTGTTGAAACTTCTTCAACAACTGCCACTGTTTCATCAGATGTTTCTAATCCTCTTACGATTTCAACTAAAGGCATTTTATGAACAGGGTTAAAGAAATGCATCGCAATTACTTTTTCAGGACGCTTTGTATATGAACCAATTTCAGTTGGACTCATTGTAGAAGTGTTTGTAGCGAAATAGCAGTTTTCAGAAGCATTAGCATCTAATGTTTCAAATACACTTTGCTTGATTTCTTTTTTCTCTGGAACAGCTTCAATTACTAGATCAGCTGTTTTCGCAGCTTCACCGATATCTGTCCTGTACGATAGGTTCGCTTTTCCTTTTGCAGCTTGCTCTTCCGTTAATTTATTACGCTCTACACCTTTATCAAAAATCTTTTCGATTTCTACTTGTGCACTTTTAATCGCTTGCTCATTAATATCAACTAATGTTACATCATAGCCTCCAGTAGCGGAAACATATGCAATCCCTCTTCCCATAACACCAGAACCTACAACCGTAATACGTTTAACCACAGCATTTCCTCCTATAACATTCCTTATTTATATCCTACCGACTATCAAAAAAGGTAAAAACAACCTATTTTATATTTATAACAGAAGGCGAGCACTCCCTTTTATTCAAAGAAGAATGCTCGCTATAATCGAGACTATACGCCAAATGGATTAATTGGACGGCTACCAAAGTACGAAAGAATACTCTTATCCTCTGTATATAAATCTAACGTTTCAATACAAAGCTCACGACCAAAACCTGATTGCTTATAGCCACCAAACGGTGTACCAGGGAATGCTGAGAACGGACAATTAATCATAACAATCCCAGCTTGAATTTGGTTAGCCACACGCTTAGCGCGCCCTTGGTCTGTAGTCCAGATTGCTGAACCTAAACCAAACTCTGAATCATTCGCATGTTGAATCGCTTCTTTTTCGTCACTAAACTTCTGAACAACGACAACTGGGCCAAAGATTTCTTCTCTAACTACCTTCATGTCTGGTGTTACATCTGTAATGACTGTTGGTGCATACCAATGTCCATTTTCAAATCCTTCAATCTTAAGCTCTTCTCCACCAGTTGCAATAGTTGCTCCGTCTTCAATAGCAGACTTTACGTAACCATCAATTACTTCAAGCTGCCCACGGCTAATGATCGAACCAACATGCGTTTTCGGATCAAGTGGATTACCTAGCGTTAATAGCTTCGTTTTCTCTATGAATTTTTCCATGAACTCATCATAGATGTCTTCATGAATATATAATCTAGAACGCGCTTCACAAGACTGTCCAGTATTATAGAATATTCCAAATAATGAACCTGCAACCGCACCATCAATATCAGCATCAGGGAATACTAGATTCGGAGATTTCCCTCCTAATTCTAATGTTACACGCTTAAGTGTTTTTGATGCTTTTGCCATAATATCTTTCCCAGTTGGTGTTGAACCAGTGAAAGCTACTTTATCAACACTTGGATGCTCAACTAAATGGTCACCAATTGTTGAACCAGGTCCTGGAACAATGTTAACAACACCTTCAGGAACTCCAGCCTCATGACAAATTTCAGTTAAAACAATTGCAGTTAATGGAGTTAAGCTTGCAGGCTTGATAATTACAGAACATCCTACTGCAATGGCAGGTGCAATTTTCCAAGCTGCCATCATCATTGGGTAGTTCCAAGGAATGATTTGTGCACAAACCCCAACAGGTTCTTTTTCTGTATAGTTAAAGAACGGTCCAGGTACATTATTAACTGTTCCACGATGACCTACAATTGCTCCTGCATAGAATTCAAAGTCTTCAATTGATTGAGTAACTTGTCCTTGAGCAGCAGTTAATGACTTACCACTGTTCAATACTTCTAACTCAACTAATTCATTAAAACGAGAACGCATAATTGAAGCAATTTTATTTAACACACGTGAACGTTTATTTACAGGGTAATGGCGCCACTTACCATTGTCAAAAGCGTTTCTTGCTGCTATTACAGCACGCTCCGCATCTTCCTTAGTTGCTTTTGCTACCTTTGCCAACGGCTCTCCAGTTGCAGGATTATACGTAGTGAACGTTTCTCCAGAAGAACTATCAACTCTTTCCCCATTAATGACTAGTTGATAAGACTCACGTTTCACTTCCATTGGTTCAAATTGATTTTTCTTCTGTGCAACTTTTGACATGATTACCACTCCTAATTATCGAATATATTATTCCAGTTTAGATTACTCTCCAGTAAACTCTGGTCTTCTTTTTTCAATAAAAGCTTGGACTCCTTCACGATGGTCCTTAGATAATCCTGCTGTTCTTTGTCCATAGGCTTCTTTTTCTAGCATTTCTGTCAACGTAGCAGTTGAACTTTCATATAGATACCTTTTGATTAATCCAATTGCCTTTGTAGGCATGTTCGCAAGTCTTTCCGCGAACTTTGTAATTTCGTTATCCCACTCTTCAACAGTGACCTTTTTCGTAATTAAACCTAAAGACAATGCTTCGTCAGCAGAAATTTTTTCGCCAAGGATTGCTAATTCTACTGCTTTGGCATGACCAACAATTCGCGGTAAGTAGTAAAGGCTACCAGAATCGGGAATTAACCCAATATGAATGAATGCTTCTATAAAACTAGCTTTTTCTGACGCGATGCGGAAGTCACACGCAAGGGCTAGGCTCATACCTGCTCCTGCAGCTACACCATTTACCGCAGCAATAATAGGCTTCTCAATCCCTGCAATCTTCTCGATTAATGGATTATAGCGTGTACGCAAAAATTCAGCATGGTCAGTACTTTCATCAACATCAACAAGGTCTTGTCCTGAACAAAATGCACGTCCAGCCCCAGTAATAACAATACATCGAACATTCGCATCTCTTTCAGCTTCACGAAGGACTTTAATCATTTCTTTATTCATCACTTCAGTAAAAGCATTTAGCTTATCCGGTCGATCCATTGTAATCCAACCTACTAAATTCTTAACCTCGTACTTTATTGTCTGATACATAGATTACCTCCTTCCTTTACTCCCCAGTAAAGTTCGGCTTTCTTTTTTCGATAAACGCTTTCATCCCCTCTTTTTGATCCTGAGAACCAAAAAGTAAGTAGAAATTTTTACGCTCTAGTTGTAAACCATCTACTAAAGGAGAATCGACAGCTTTATTAACAGCTTCTTTAATTAGCCTTAAAGATAGTGGAGCTTGATTAGAAAGACGTTTCGCAAACTTCATTGTTTCTTCAAACAAGACTTCTTTTCCTACTAATCTATTAACTACTCCATAATCATAAGCTTCTTTTGCTGGCATAGGAGCACCAAGCCAAAGCCATTCAAGTGCTTTCGCCTTACCCATTATCTTTGTTAGTCTTTGCGTACCGCCAGCACCTGGCATAACTCCAATGTTTACTTCTGGAAAGCCAAATTGTGCTGATTCTGCAGCAAACAAAATGTCACAATTCAAAGCTAGTTCAAATCCACCACCAAAGGCATAGCCATTTACTGCCCCAATAATTGGTTTCTTAATAAGAGCGATACGATCCCATACAGCAAACTGATCTAACTTCTCAAGAGAAATTGGAGTATCTTCTGCCATCTCATCAATATCAGCTCCAGCAGCAAATGCTCGATCATTACCTGTTACGATGATAATACGAACTTGTTCTTCCTGGTCAAACTGCTCAAGAGCTGCTACGATCTCATCAACCATCGGACGGTTTAAAGCATTTAAAACCTTAGGGCGGTTGAGTTGAAGAACACCAACCGCATCTTCCGTCCAGGTTTTGATAAACTCATAATTACTCATTGATTTCCTCACCAATTAGTAATGTAACAATATCACCAGCAAAGCTCATTACATCTTTACCAGATGCTTTTGCTTCGTCTGTTTTCATCGCTTCTTTAAAAGCGTCCATGTTATCGTAGTACATTTCACATTGTAGGTAGTAATCTGTTTTCCCCATTGGAGAACCAACGATTTTTGTTACTTCCATTTTTCTTAGACCAGGAATTTTTGCTGTAAGTGGAGCATGAACGTTAAAGTAATGATCATCGAACGCAGCCTTATCTGCAGGTTCTTTGTATAAAGCAATTAGTTTTAACATAGGAATAATTCCTCCGCTTCCATTAAGTATAGGTTATATTGATTTAAAAAAATCCGGGAACGAAAATTATTTCGTTCCCCTCTTTTTTTATCATATGTTATTGATGTGAAGCAACTGGTTTCATTGCCTCAAACGGATTTTTGCAAGATTTACAATACAAAATACTTCTACAGGCAGCCGGGCCAAAAATATTTTCCAATGTTGTGTAAGTTGACCCACAGTACGGACAGTCAACCTCCCACGGATCTCCTTCTTTGTGGTTAGCTGGAGGAGGAGCAACACCGTATTCTTTCAACTTCTCTCTACCTTCTTCTGAGATTCGGTCTGTTGACCAACTGTCATCAAAAACATACGTAACCTCTAAAGTTCCGGTAACATCAATTTGATTGTTTACAGCATTTTTTACATCACGAGAAATGATATCTAACGCAGGACAGCCAACAAATGTAGGTATTAGCTTAATATGAATATTATTATCTCCATCTAAGATAATGTCATATATCATCCCTAACTCTCCAATACTCACTGAAGGAATCTCTGGGTCCTTTACGTCATGTAGTGCTTTCTCTATTGCTTCTACTGATACTTTCATTTTCTCAGTCATGTTGTTCCCCCCACTTCTAAAATCCCACTAAAGAAGTTGCTTTTTCTTTACTGGCTTACCATGCAGCTGCACGGTCAATATTGTAAACTTCAGATAATGTGTCAATTGCAGTTTTTAACGCTTCTGTGTGTTCCCCTGCTCTTCCATCACCTTGTACTAGCTTAGGCTTTTCAGATGGCTTCTTCAAGTTAAGCTCATTGAAAACTTGCTCCATCTTGTCTAACCAACGTTGAGTTAGTAGCTCTTCGCCTTCGATTAATCCAAATTCAGCCATTGGAATTCCTTTAGAACCTAGAGTTAATACTCCACCAAAATCATTCCAAACTCTCTCAACTTGTTCTACCATTCTATCACGTGCAGAACTATCAACTAATTGTTTGAACCATACATCCCAGTGCATAACATGGTAGTATTGTTCTCCACTAATTGATCTAGCAGCTTGTGCTAATGGCTCATATGAAGAGTTTTTAAGAGAATCTAAACGGATTTTCTTAGCTACATCATAGAAGTAGTTTCTTACTACGGTGAAAGCCCAATCATATTCTGGCTCAACTAGGTAAGTCCCTGGTCCATTAACTTCTTCTAGTAAAATAGCATTCTTTCTTTCTTCAGGAGTACGTGCGTGTGCAAGAGCATTTGCATCTCCTTCACCCATTTGCTCAAGAAGCTCATAATATAGTGTAGCATGACCCATTGTATTTTGGTTAACAGATGAGTAGGCAACATCTTCCTCGATATGAGGGCAAAGACCTAACCATTCCGTTCCTCTAAAAGAAGTAAGGAAGTCATCATCAGCTAATTGGAATAATAGTTCTTTTAATGCTTCTTTATATTCTGGTTGTTGGTTTAACTCTTCAACTGTAGTTATTTTCATTTTTTATGACCTCCAGCCCATGAAAGGATTTCTTCCTCATCTAACATTCCTTGTTCTTTTTCACGCCATTTTTTTCTTAAATAACCATAACCTTTAGTCTCACGGAAATCTTTGTTATCAAGACGAGTAACGCTATTTCTTTCGTCCGAGCTTAATGTACGGATATCTGAACATTTCACTACCCATACATCATATACAGGTTCACGTCTCATGAAGTTCTCCTGCGCCATAACTAGTGCTACTTCTTGGTTTGGTGCTAACAGAGTGAATTGCTCTTGCATTGGTGCTGTTGCTGTTCTACGACTAAACACTTGATACTCATCATAAAATTTATCGATATTTTCTCTTGTCATTCCGATATACCCCCTGACTATTTTCTTTAAATTATACTGCTGAACCTTCAGTTGCTTTTTGTCCTAATGCTTCACGAACCCATGCGTTCTTATCATAAGAAATTTTTCTTAGTCGAATACGCTCTTGTGACATTGGTCCATTATTAGAAATGATTTTCTTGAACTCATTCCAATCTGGTTGTTGATAAGTCCAATCTTTTGTTTCTTCATCGAATTTAAGTGTTTCATCAGGAATTGTGATTCCTAGTGATAAGATTCTTGGAATATATTTAGTAAAGAAATACTGACGTAATTCTTCGTTTGTATTTTTACGGATAACATACTTAATCATTGTATCCTGCTTTGATGCACCAGTTGTAGCCGGGCTTGGTGGTCCAAAGAACATTAATAATGATGGCCACCAGCGATCGAACGCATCCTGTACCATTGCTTTTTGCTCTTCAGTTCCTTCAGCTAATTGCATGATAATAGCTTCACCATGTTGTGCATGGAATACTTCTTCAGCTGCGATACGCTTTAATGCACGTGCATATGGTGCGTATGAAGCATCTAACATGTTTGTTTGTGTAATAATAGCTGCTCCATCAACTAACCAACCAATTAGACCAGCATCTCCCCAAGTTTCCGTTTTCATGTGGAATACATTGTGGAATTTTAAATCTCCAGTAAATAAATCTTGCATTAAGTCTTCACGGTTTCTTCCAAGAGGTTTGATTAAGTCTTCAGCAACACGTAATAAAAGTTGTCCGTGACCCATCTCATCTTGTACTTTCGCCATAATCCCTAACTTACGACGTAATGTTGGTGCTTTAGGAGTCCACTCTTTCTCTGGAAGCGCTCCCATAATTTCACTCATGCCGTGCATTGAGATTAGTTTAATTAGTGCCATACGGTAATCTTCTGGCATCCAATCATCAGCCTCAACTTTTCCACCTGCTTGTATATGTGCCATAAAATCTTCGTATCTTTTTTGTTCAGTAGGATCATTATATTTAACTTCTACACTCATTATTTAAACTCTCCCTTCGTCTTTTGTATGACGTTGTTATAACGTAACTATAAATTATTGTCATACTAATGTCAACTTATTTCTAAAAATAAAAGTAATTTTCTAAAAATTTCTTTTTATAGCAGCTACCTTCTATTATATGAAAGAAATAGTCTCTATGGTGATTATTCTTGTATAAACGAATAAATCGATTATTAAACGGAACAGCTATTTTTCGTAATGAAAGCAGCAAATAAAATAATTCTTTTCCTATTATACATACACCTATAATTCTTATTGAAATACTAAATGATACTGTCCACTGCCTGTCCAATTTTCTATTATTCATTTTATGGTAAAAATGATTTAAATTACTATTATTGAGCGTATTTATAGCAAATTCAGCTCATTATATATTATATTATTAAAAAGAAGTACAATTTTCTGAATTTTGTATTGACTTTTTCATGGCACCGTTTTACCCTTGTCTATGTAACGTATTAAAATTCATACGTAAATAATTCGTCAGTTTATTAGAACATCTAACAATATAGTCAACTTTTACTATATTAAAATTAAATAGGGGGAATAAACATGAGTTTTTACAGCGAGATTGAATCTGCACCTCAGTCAGAAATACAGGAGGTACAAATAAAGCGTTTACAAGAAACAACACAACGCGTTTTTGATAATGTGCCTTTCTATCAACAGAAATTTGCAGAGCTAAACATAACTCCAGATGATATTAAAACTCTTGAAGACGTTCAAAAGTTACCATTTACTCAAAAACATCATTTACGTGAAAGCTATCCTTTCAAACTATTTGCAGTACCTACTACAGAATTAGTTAGAATTCACGGTTCATCTGGTACAAGTGGTAAACCAACAATTGTTGGATACACTCAAAACGATATTGACATGTGGGCTGAATGTGTAGCACGTGCAATCGTAGCTGCCGGTGGTAAGAAAGGTGATATTCTTCATAATGCATATGGTTACGGTTTATTTACAGGTGGTCTTGGAGTACATTACGGGTCTGAAAAACTAGGCTGTGCTACTGTTCCAATCTCAGGCGGAAACACAGATCGTCAAATTACGTTAATTCAAGATTTTGAACCAACTGTGATTACTGGTACACCTTCTTATGTACTTAATATTGCTGAAAAAATGGAAAGAATGGGTATTAACCCAGCTGAAACCAGCTTAAAATATGGTATCTTCGGAGCTGAACCTTGGTCAGAAGAAATGCGTGCAACTCTTGAAGAGAAACTTGGCATTAAAGCCGTTGATATTTACGGTTTAAGTGAAGTAATGGGACCTGGTGTTTCTATCGAGTGCCACGAAGCACAAGACGGACTTCACATTGCTGATGACCACTTCTTAGTTGAAGTTATCGACCCTGAAACTCTACAACCGGTACCTGAAGGTGAAGACGGAGAATTAGTATTCACTAGCTTAAGTAAAGAAGCACTACCAATTATCCGTTACCGTACTGGTGACATCGCTTCAATTACTAGAGAAAAATGTAAGTGCGGACGTACAACTACAAGAATGTCTCGCGTTAAGGGTCGTATTGACGACATGATTATTATCCGTGGCGTTAACGTATTCCCTTCTGAAATCGAGCGTTATTTATTACAAATTGATGAGCTAGTACCTCATTATCAAATTCACCTAGTGAAGTCTGGTACAATGGACGCTGTTCAACTTCACGCAGAAATGAAGGAAGAATTCTTTAACAATATCCCAGGTCAAGACATGGAGCACGAACTTGTCCTTAACCTAAAACGCAAAATCCAAAACTCTATGAAAAACAACTGCCTAGTTACTATGGACATCCATGTTGGTGCTCCTAACTCAATTCCTCGTTCAGAAGGAAAAGCAGTTCGTCTAGTAGATAAGAGAAAAGAAACAGCACCAGCTAAATAATAACGATGAAAAGCAATGTGTGGATCCACTTGAACTACTAGTTCAGTGTGTGAAGCCATTGCTTTTCTTTTTCTACTAGAAGCTATTTCTCTTCTACACTATATAACAAAACCACTGGTCGGTTATATGAAAAAAATCACAGTATCGGAATTATTCCAACACTGTGATTACTATGAATACTTCTATTTACTATCTGCATTATTTTGCTGCTCTCGTTCAATACGCTCTTGCTCTTCTAAATCCTTTTGTCGCTGCGCTTCCGCCTTCAACACTTTGTGATAGGTTATTTTCGATACCCATATACTTACCTCATATAATAGTAACAAAGGCACCGTTACCATTAAATGCGAGACTATCTCTGGAGGAGTAATAAAGCCAGCTATCACTAACAAAATAAAATAAGCAAATTTTCTAATTCTTGATAATAATTCTGGAGTAACAATCCCAAGCCGCGTTAAAAACATGATAATAACAGGAAGTTGAAATAGAAATCCAAATGGAATTGTTAATTGAAACAAGAATGAAAAGTACTCATTAATACCGTATTGCTCAGTGATATTTAACTGTTCAGCCAGTGTTCCCATAAACTGTATCAAAAAAGGGAAAATAATAAAATACGAAAAAGAAATCCCTAATAGAAACAATCCAAATGCTAATGGAATATAAGATAACGTTACCCTTCTCTCTGTATGGTGAAGTCCTGGACTAATAAAAGCCCAAAACTGATACAAAATAACAGGAGAAACAAGTAATATTGCACTAAAAAATGCAAAAGTCATATAGACCTTTAAAGGGTCTGTCAATTTAAAAGCATTCATCGGCAGATTCTGAGCTTCTGGTGCGCTCTGTAAATACGTAATCATTGGTCCTGCCAGAAAGAAACCACCTATCATCGCAAATACAAAAAAGACAAGCACGATGATTATTCTCTTTCTTAATTCACCAATATGATCATAAAGGGACATATCATTTTGCTTCATTTGACTACCCTTCCTAACTAATTCTTATCTTCATTATTTTTCTTTTTATCATCGTCGTCCATCATACCTTTAGTTGCCTTTTTAAATTCTCTTAAAGTATTCCCTGCTGCTCTTCCTAGCTCAGGTAACTTTTTTGGTCCAAATATAATTAGCGCTACAATTGCTATTAACAATAGGCTCCCAGGTCCTATGTTCATATAGCTCACCTCCTACTTTCTCTTTAGTAACATCTATTAAATACATACAGAACTTTTCCACGTTAGACTTTAGAGAGGGTAATGTTTCAAGAAATAACTCAATGCCTGTAATTCAACTGATAAATCAATATGATGAACTCTAACATTTGAAGGTACTGTTAATCGAGCTGGTGTAAAGTTAAGAATTCCTTTAATCCCTGCCTTCACTAGTCGGTCCGCAATTTTTTGTGCTGCAGCTACTGGCACAGTAAGAATTGCCACCGTTACCTCTTCATCTAAGCATTCTTCTAGATTATCGAGATTATATATTTTAACTCCGCCTATATCCTCACCGATTTTATCCTCAGACACATCAAAAGCCATCACAATTTGTGTGTTGTTATTTTTTGCAAAGTTATAATTTAAAAACGCCGTTCCTAAATTCCCTACACCAATGAGGGCTACTTTTGTAATTTCATCTTGATCAAGTGTCTTTCTAAAAAAAGATAGGAGATAATTAACATTATAGCCATACCCCTTCTTCCCTAGCGCTCCGAAATAAGAAAAGTCTCTTCGAATTGTAGCGGAATCTACTTTAACAGCTTCACTTAATTCTGATGACGATACACGTTGTTTCCCTGAGGCGTGCAGGTTTTCTAAAAAGCGATAATACAAGGGCAATCGTTTTGCCGTTGCTTGTGGTATCTTATTTTGCTCGATATTCATAAATCGCCTCCGCTATTAGCCATGTCCATTACCACCAATAAGTAGTGATAGGACAAACTCTATACCTATATTGTACAACATTTTATCATGTATGTAATCGTATTAACCTATTATTCATCAAGTTGTTGATTGTATGGGAATCGGTTACACTTAAGGTAGTAAAATATCATAATATTAGAGCATATTCAAAAATAATAGCAATGAGTTTGCTCATTGCTTAACGTTTGTTCAATTGAACAAACTCTATTCTTACATAAGAAAGGGTTATTATATGATTTTATTACAATGTGTAAACCTAACAAAATCATTTGGTGCTGAACCAATTTTATCAAATATCAAATTAGAAATACAGTCAAGGGAACGAGTTGCTCTTGTAGGTAGAAATGGTGCTGGTAAATCAACTCTATTAAAAATTATTTCTGGACAAACTTCATATGATTCAGGAGAAATTGTTACACCTAAAGGAATTAAGCAAGGTTATCTAGCACAGGATACAGGACTTGAATCGTCTCTCTCTATATGGGATGAGATGCTTACTGTGTTTGAACCACTAAAGAAAATGGAGAAGCAACTCAGACGATTAGAAGAACAAATGGCAAATCCGGATACCTTAGCTGATGAAACAGCATATAGCAAATTACTTAACGAGTATGACAAGCTACAGATTACCTTCAAAGACCAAGGTGGATATCAATACGAAGCAGATATCCGCAGCATATTATCTGGTTTAAACTTCGGCTCATTTGATTACTCTACAAAAGTTTCTACTCTAAGCGGAGGACAGAAAACTCGTTTAGCTTTAGGTAAGCTTTTACTGACAAAGCCCGAACTGTTAATACTTGATGAGCCAACCAACCATTTAGACATTGAAACGTTAACATGGCTTGAACAATATTTATCTAATTATGACGGGGCCGTACTTATTGTCTCACATGACCGCTATTTCCTTGATAAAATTGTCACGATTGTGTATGACCTATCAAGAACAAAGGCAACAAAATACCACGGTAACTACAGTGCTTATTTAGAAGAAAATGCAAAACGCTATGAAATGGAGCTAAAGCAATTCGAGAAACAGCAAGGTGAAGTCGCTAAGCTTGAAGATTTCATTCAGCGAAACATTGCAAGAGCCTCTACTACGAAACGTGCACAAAGTCGTAGAAAGCAATTAGAACGAATGGATTTACTAGATAGACCATCTGGAGACAGTAAATCAGCTTCCTTCTCCTTTCAAATCTCAAAACAAACAGGTAATGATGTATTGAAAGTTGACCATGCTTCTATTGGATACGATGGACAGCCTGTATGCTCGAACATCACCTTTGAAGTAAAAAAAGGCGAAAGTGTCGCGCTCATTGGTCCTAATGGTATCGGAAAATCAACTTTACTTAAGGCAATTACCAAGCAACATCCATTCTTAGATGGTGACGCTCGATTAGGTAGTAATGTCATGATAGGATACTACGACCAGGAACAAGCGAATCTAAATACAAGAAAAACAGTTTTACAAGAATTATGGGATGAATATCCACTAACTCCAGAAAAAGAGATTCGCACCGTTCTCGGCAATTTTCTCTTTAGTGGTGACGATGTGTTAAAGACAGTTTATGATTTAAGTGGTGGCGAAAAGGCTAGATTGGCACTAGCAAAGTTAATGATGCAAAAGGCAAACTTCCTTATATTTGATGAGCCAACAAACCATCTTGATATTGATAGTAAGGAAGTATTAGAATCAGCATTAATCGATTATCCTGGTACATTGCTTTTCGTCTCACATGACCGTTACTTTTTAAACAGAATTGCGACTCGAATTATCGAGCTCTCTTCCACTAGTATGACAAACTACCTTGGAGACTATGATTACTATGTTGAGAAGAAAGAAGAAACTAAGCAGTTAGCTGAGTTACAGAATGAAGGAGAAGCTGATCGCAATTCAACAGAAAAAGAAAAATCTGATAAAGTTGGGTTTCAACTTGATAAAGAAGCAAAACGTAAAGAACGACAACGGATACGACGAATTGAAGAAATTGAACAAAAGATCGAACAACTAGAGACAAGTATTAGTGAAAACGAAGAAATATTGTGTGACCCTGATGTGTTTCAGGATCACGAAAAAACCCTCTCAATCCAAGGGCAGATTGACGAGGCAACTAGTGAACTAGAGAATTTAATGGAAGAATGGGAAACACTACAACTTGAAGAATAGTCATTCCCATCCTCATACACAAAGCTGAAAGACATCTAAGTTTGATGACTTTCAGCTTTTTTTTCTATCATCCAATAGTAACTAGCAGCTACTATTAGAAACATTGAGGTCGCAGCAGCTACTACTCCTGAATCATTTAAAAGTAATAACGCTACAGACGCAACAATACTTCCTTGTAACACGTTCTTCTCTGCTGTCTTTGTTACGATTCTCTTTTGCATCCAAAGAACAAACCCCACTAATATATAGCTTGTCACAAAGAGCTGAGTCCAATTTGAATACTTGAATATCTTCCAGTTCATCGCTAGCTTTCTTTTTATTACATCAAAAGCATAATAGAAATCCCCAGAAAAAATTCGTTCAAATGCATATCCGATATGTGTCATCTTTCCAGTCACTTGCAACAGAAAAAGAAAACCAATCAAAGCTACTAGTGTTGTTCCTCCCAAAATCATGAGAAAAAAAAGCTTTTTGTTTGCAAACGTTCGATAAAGCATGAAGCCACCTGTGATACCAGCTGCTAACGTCGCCCCAGCATTTGTACCTAGCTGACTTGATCCTAAAAGAAGTAAAGTAACGAAAGTCCAAACAATAATTACTACGCGCTTTATCCATACATTCTTTTGCCTTAGTATCGGTAATAGCATGAGAATACCCGATACTATAAATACACCTGCATATTCGTTCCCGATACCATAATATCTTGCACCAATGATGGGATCATAGCCTAAGTAGGATCTCTGCATAAAATACGAGCCATTCATTAAATCAATTGTAATCAATAGAAATGTAAAAGCACCGAGATAGGTTAATGGAGTCTTTAAATACCTAACAAAAAGATAACCTGTTATTAGGGATGCAAGCGTCATAACCCAAAAGTAAGCGCCTACTTGTATGTACTTAAGAAGGTGAGGTGTTACAAGTAACCATATAGGAGAGCTTATCGCAGCTACCAATAAAATTCTTGCAACCCCTTTCCACCTTTCACTTGATTTGTTTCTCCAAATAAATAGGCTCGTACCGACTAATAAAATCACTAACAACGTAATATAACTAGGTAAGACAATCCCTCTAGTTCGAAAAATGGTGAAAATCCAATCCATCTGCTCAACAATTTCTGTTTGTGAATAAGTTGGAGAACTTTCATGAACAATAGGCTGTCCAATCATCTCAAGTGGTGTTGTTATTCCAAAATAAGATAGGATAAAAGGTGCTACATCCACATTACTCACAACAGAGCTCTGTCGTGTAGTATTTGAAGTGAGAAAAGTTCGCTCCCCCTCATATCGATTATCCCAAATCCAGATTGGTGCTAGCCTTTTCTTTTGTTGATAAGCCTGTTGATTCATCATCGGAGACAGAAATAATACTGTACGCGAAGAAGTAACTACTTCGGATAAAAAATTCTCTAAGTGTAAGAGACGCTCCTTATATTGTGTTTGGAATTGACCTTCTGTCATATTCTCCTTTTCCTGATAAAGACGGTGGAAGTCTCCCCACTCAAGAACAAAAAAAGACGAATCATTCTCTCCTTCAACAGCTAATAATGTATCAATAATGACCTGTTCATTCATTTCAACTCCCATTGGCGCATGAGTGTTATCCCTAACCCCTTCTTGTAATTGCCCCAATGTGTTTCCCTGTGTATCTATTGTAAAAAGTGAACCGTATCTTACTTTTTCTGTCGATAGATCACTATTCCCCATAACAAAAGGGGCAACACCATACTCTTTTAAGTGTTCTCCTACTAACCCAATTTCCGCTCCGTAAGTAGTGAGATGATTTTTTTCTCTTAACTTGTGAAAAAGAGGATGAATAATATCTGTCTGTGGATAATCCCCTGTCCATTGAAGATAAACTTCATCCACAAGTCGCTCATTAAAGTATTCACCCTTCATAAAGGCATTCCAGTCTTTAATTCCTGTACCTCTTGAACCGGAACTAAGTGAGACTACGCTATTTATGTAAGAATAGGCTCCATCCGGTCGTATATTCACACCTGCTAAAGAACCTTTATCCCAAATCTCTATCTCTTCCCCTTCATTTAATAGCCACTCTACTTCTTCAAAGGAGAATTCTGGTACTAAAATGAGAAGAAAGTGTTCCTTTTCTACTTCTGCATACACATTTTCCACAACTATATATGAGAAGAATAAGACTAATAGAAACAATAATCGCTTCTTCAATAGTAAACCTCTCCAGTTTTTATTAAAATTTTCTGACATATCCACAGTATCCACATAGATATCCACAGTCTATTTGCCTATTTTTACGCTAAAATAAAAGTTATCCCCTTTATCCACAGATTTGTCCACATTTATTTATAAACAAATAAAATAGCTTTATATCAGTCTTAATTTAAGTTATTCACATTATCCACAATAAGTGTGTGGAGTGTTCTCCACAACATAAAAAAAACCTTCTCTCATCTTTTCCGTGAGAGAAGGTTTTTAAACGCTGATTACGCTAATTCTAAGCCAGGCTGACCATTTAGACGATAATCAGCAAAGTCCTTTTTATTAAATTGAATGCTGGCAGCAGCTCCTATCATAGCTGCATTATCTGTGCATAACGATAGCGGAGGAATAACTAGATCAATGTCAGTATCTTTAAATGTTTCTTCTAACTTGTTTCGTAGCCCTTTGTTAGCAGCCACTCCCCCTGCTACTAGTAGTTGCTTCACACCGTATTCCTGTACTGCTTTTTCTGTCTTTGTAACAAGTACCTCGATTACACTCTCTTGAAAACTAGCTGCCAGGTCTTCTTGGTTTATTACGTTACCTTTTTGAGCAGCATTATGAAGAGTATTTATAACAGCCGATTTCAATCCACTAAAACTAAAATCATAGGAATCCTTTTCTAGCCATGCTCTCGGTAAATCTATAGTCGCTTTCCCTTCATGAGCCAAACGATCTATATGAGGACCTCCAGGGTACGGAAGCTTAAGAGTACGCGCCACTTTATCATATGCCTCCCCTACAGCATCGTCACGAGTTTCACCTATGACTTCATAATCTCCGTGCTCTTTCATAAATACTAGTTCTGTATGTCCCCCTGAAACAACAAGAGCTAATAAAGGAAACTGTAACTCCTTTACAAGTCGATTCGCGTAAATATGCCCCGCGATATGATGAACCCCAATAAGAGGCAGGTCATGTGCATAAGCAAGAGCTTTTGCTGCATTAACACCTATTAACAAAGCACCTACTAATCCCGGTCCATGTGTTACTGCTATTGCATCTAAATCTTCAAATGTGACTTCAGCCTTATTCATTGCTTCTTCAATGATATATGTAAATTGCTCCACGTGGTGTC
This sequence comes from Bacillus sp. FJAT-45350, assembly GCF_002335805.1. NCBI lineage: Bacteria > Bacillati > Bacillota > Bacilli > Caryophanales > Bacillaceae > Bacillus > Bacillus sp. FJAT-45350. Next base: position 3,077,213 of record NZ_NISU01000001.1, read on the forward strand.
TAGAAGCTATCTCCGGTACAACACCACCAAAGCGTTTATGGCTTTCGATTTGCGACGCTACGACATTAGATAAAATTTCTTTACCATCTTTAATTATCGCTACAGAAGTTTCATCACAACTCGTTTCAATAGCTAATATTTTCTCTACTTTCTTCATTTAATACCACCCACATCACTAACGCATCTTCAAAGTTATCCGTGTAATACTTTTTTCTGATTCCACCTGGTTTAAAGCCTAATTTTTCATATAGCTTCTGTGCAACCACGTTCGAAATCCGGACCTCAAGCGTCATTTTTTTTGAACCGTACACTTTTGCAAGCTCCATCGCATGTAATAATAATGCTTCACCAAGCTTTTTGCCTCGATACTTAGATAAAATCGCTATATTTGTAATGTGGGCTTCATCTATCACTATCCACACACCACAATAGCCGATAATTTCACCATCAGCTTCGATAACTAAATACTGCGCAAACTGATTATTTGTCATTTCATTATAAAAAGCCGTCCTACTCCAAGGTACAGTGAACGAATCTTCTTCGACAACTAAGACTTGGTCGATATCATCAACCGTCATTAGTCGAATTGATACTTCCTCAGTCATTGCTGCCCACCTTGCCCTCTTGTTCAGCAAGCCAGTTCGCTTCTGCCTCAGCTAACCTCAAATATTTTGGCACAAATTGGTGGACATCACCTGCTGGTTCACGTTCTAGTGCAAGCATTGCAATTTCAGAAGGGCGCGGGTTTCTTTGACTTCCTACACCAAACTTAGCTTGGTCACCAAGTACGTCTTGTATCGTCTGCTGATGAATTGATAGGTCATTTCCTAAGAATAATACTTGCTCTTCTTGTTCCTTTATTTGTTGAAGCCAATCCTCTAATAAAACCAATCTATCTTCCCACACTTGAGTCACTTGATTCCCTATGGAACGATATAATCCAGTAAAGACTTGTCCTCGTCTAGCATCAAAAATAGGTGAAACACTACCTTGAAAGTAACGACCATTTTGAGCGAGGGTTTCAAGACTTGAAACACCAACAATGGGAATATTTAACGACCACGCTAATGTTTTCGCTGTAGTCACCCCTATCCTGACTCCTGTGTAGGAGCCTGGCCCTTCAGCTACAACAATCCTTTCTAAATCCTTTGGCTTCATCCCTACTTCTCTCATTAATTCGTCAATAGCAGGCATTAATCGTAGGGAATGATTTTTCTTTATGTTAGTAATCATTTCCCCTAGCACATTTTCCCCATCAACGACAGCCACTCCCATAATGAGATTTGATGTATCAATAGCTAACGTCTTCATTTTTCTAACTCCTTACATAACATAATGTAACGAGAACCTACAGGCTCTATCGTTATAATTCGATTTTCCTCTCCTTGATGACTTATTTCTATCATTAGACGTTCCTTTGGTAACTGGTCTTGAATCATACTTGGCCACTCAATAACGGTTACTCCTTCTCCTTCAAAGTATTCATCAAACCCTAAATCCTCATCACTGTCCTCAAGACGGTACACGTCCATATGGTACAGAGGCATTCGTCCTTTGTATTCTTTTATAATTGTAAATGTTGGGCTATTGACTACTCTCTTTACACCTAGTCCTTTAGCTAGACCCTTTGTGAAGCTTGTCTTCCCTGCTCCAAGGTCACCTTCAAGAGTAATTACATCATTTGGTTCTAGTAACCCTGCTATTTTTGTTGCTAACGCCATTGTCTCCTCAGGAGAGTGACTTTCAATTTGTAGTTTTCCCATTTTTCCACCTATCCATATTAACGATTAAAATGATTATAACCTTTTTTCTCTAGCAATAATAACTTTTGATTATGTTTTAGTTTTACTTGAGCTTTTCCTTTTTGGACTTCACCAATTTTTGTAATTTTAAAATTTGCAGTTTCAATTTCGTTCTTTACTGATTTCCAATCACTTGAAGACATTGCCCCAATCAATTGAAAATCTTCTCCTCCAAACAACGCATATTCCATTCGTTGTTCGAGGCTATATGTAGATAGTTCCTTGCTATATGGAAGCTCATCTGAATCAATGACAATTGTTACATTACTTTCTTCAGCTATTTCGTTTGCCTCACTAGCGACACCATCACTGACATCATTAAGAGCTAACCGAATGTCACTTTTCGCTAAAATTCTCCCAATTTCAACTTGAGGTCTAGGCTTTTGATGAGCTTTAACCAGGTTTTTTTGTTCAGTAGTAAAATCACCACTTATTCCATTTTCTAAAAGGAGTTCTAATCCTGCACTAGAATCACCTACTGTCCCTGTTACAAATACGATATCTCCAGGTTTCGCCTCTTTACGTAGCAGTCTACGCTCTTTTTCCACCTGCCCTACTACCGTTACACTAATCACCAGGCTATCTTTTGTGGATACTGTATCTCCACCAATTAAATCTACCTTATGCTGATGAGCAAGCTCAGACATTCCTTGATATATTTCCTGTAATTCTTCCTCACTCCACCTTTTTGGAATCGCAATTGAAACGAGGTAATAGAGAGGTATTGCTCCCATTGCAGCTAAATCACTAATATTAACAGCAAGTGCTTTGTAGCCAATGTGAGTTGGCTCCATCGTATCTTTACGAAAATGGACACCTTCCACCATTGTATCCACACAAATGACTTGATCATAGTCTTCACTTGTATGGTAAACTGCTGCATCATCGCCTATCCCAACACGTAACCCTTTCTGGTACGTTCCTTTGGGCACTATGCTTTGTATAAAGGCAAATTCATCTTTCATCAAAACACCTACTTATCTCATCTCTTGTATCTATCATAGCGTATTTCTTTAAAAAAATAAAAAAACCTTAGGAAGTTTTCCTAAGGAGTATGTGTGTAATTTGGTTTTAGAAGCAGATTGATTCTGCGGTTACTCGTCACAAAACCTAATAGTAGATTACTCGAGAATTGTTTTGGTTGCGGGGGACGGATTTGAACCGTCGACCTTCGGGTTATGAGCCCGACGAGCTACCAGACTGCTCCACCCCGCGTTAGTATTATTGAAAAATAGATGACTCTTTGTAGGTTTAGTATGCCTCAACCTTTTCAAGATTATTCATTGAAGATTTTGCATCGAGACAACTCGAAGTTTTTTCAACGGTGCTTTGCTTGTTGCTCCACTCCGTGTTAAATTTTGATAATGTCTCTTCCTCAACTCTACAATACTTAGTATAGCCATTATGATAATGTTTATACATTAAAGATAAAAAAATATGGCAACGTCCTACTCTTGCAGGGGGAAGCCCCCAACTACCATCGGCGCTGAAGAACTTAACTTCCGTGTTCGGCATGAGAACGGGTGTGACCTCTTCGCTATCGCCACCATATTTCATTACTAATTAATAATAACATGAAAGGATAAATTATGCAAGTGATAGCCGCTTATAAATATGCGGCTATGCTACTTCTATGATCTTATACCATTTTATTTTGCTTCTTCAATTGACCGATTGATTTCATCAATAATATCCTTTTCATCCTCTAAGCCAATTGAAATTCTCACTAATTGCGCTGTAATGCCGAGTCGATTACGTATCTCATCTGGAACTGTTCGATGGGACGTACGTAATGGATAAGTGACTGTTGTCTCTACTCCAGCTAACGTTGGTACAATTTTTATCCAATTAAGTGCTTGATAAAATTTTTCGATATCAACATTTTCTCCAAGTTCAATTGATACCATCGCTCCATTGCCTTTTTCACTTACTTCAGAAGGATAGTACACTTTTTCTACATACTGATTTGATTGTAAAGCTTCTGCTACTGCCTTCGCATTACGGGATTGTCTATCCATTCTAACACTTAATGTTTTTAATCCTCTGCATGCTAGCCAAGCCTCAAAAGGGCTAAGATTTGCTCCTAGATTGACAACCTTTGTTTTTGCTTTAGCGACTAGCTCTTCTTTTCCTACTAGTACACCCGCAGTTACATCACTATGACCACCAATATATTTTGTTGCACTATGGATAACTAAATCAGCTCCAATAACAAACGGCTGTAACAGATAAGGTGTAGCAAACGTATTGTCAATCATTGAATAAATCCCATGTTCTTTAGCTAATTGAATTACTTCCTGTAAATTCTCCACTCGTAATAATGGATTTGTAATTGATTCTGTATAAATAAGTTTAGTGTTATCTTTGATTTCGTTACGAACAGTTTCTATCTCTTCAAATGATACAAAGCTTACTTCAATCGCAAAGCTAGGTAGTTCTACTGCAAATAACTGGTATGTACCACCGTATAAATCTTCTGAGGCGATGATATGCTCACCTGAGCTAACAATCCCTAGTACTCCTGCCAATATTGCAGACATACCTGAAGAAGTAGCAATTCCTGCTTCAGCTTCTTCCAGAAGTGCTACCCCATATCCTAAATCATCTGTATTAGGATTACTGAATCTTGTATATAAATATTCCTTTTCTCCACGGTAAAAGCTTTCCATATCATCTAAGTCATTAAAAGCAAAAGCTGATGTTTGGTAAATCGGTTTATTCTTACTTTTGTTTCGTCCATCTTCGTGTTTTTGAAAATGTACATTACGCGTATTAAATCCTAACTTCATATTATTTCCTCCAATTGCTGATTTCGTCCTCAACACCATTTATTTTATCTTAACAATTTTTCTGACAATTTGGAATAACTTTAATCTTAATATGGTATTCATTTAGACAAGGTCAGTAAAATAATGCTTATTTAATGAGGAGTTGATCTTTAAACAGATTAACTCCCTTTCCTATTTTTATTAACGAATATTGAAAGAACTAAGACAATAGTTGCAACAATAAATGCACTAATAAAAAACAATATAGATGGTGTAATGTCTACCGCTCCAGCTAGAAAGGAACCAGCTATAACGCCTAAGGAGAAGAATGCATAAAAGAAACCAAAAGATTTACCACGTTCTTCTTCCTTTGAATTTTCTATCACGGTGGCACTAGCTGAAGGAAATAAGAATGCAAACCCTACTCCATAAACCGCCATTGCTACAAAGGCAAGGGAAATATCAAAAGAAATAGATAACAATAATAAAGACGATACGATAATAAGAAGCCCTATCTTTAATAATGTAGATTTATTTTTCTTATCAAATAACCGGTTGGTCGGTAATACGAAAAAAAGTATAGCTACTAACCCAAAAGTACTTAGTAATAGCCCAGTTATATGAGTTTCTGCTCCAAGCTCTTGAACTTTTAAAGGCAGATTGTAAGTTAACATTCCTAAGGTTAACATTAAAGAAAAAATAGCGATATAAGCTTCTACTAACCTCTTGTTCCTAAAAATCGATGAAATACTTCCCTTTTTTTCAGACTTTTCATTTATCTTCTCTTCTTTTTCAATACCGATTATAGCTAATAAACCAAACAATAACATGAATGTAGCTACAATATAAAATAACCAGACAATATCAAACCTTGCACTAATAATACCTCCAAATGCCGGCCCAACAATAGCAGCAATCCCGACAGCGGCCCCGGAGAATGCCATTGTTTTTCCGGATGTCCGTTCTTTACCTTTAGCTCCTAATAGCGTAAAAGCTGCAGGCACAATTAATCCACCACCAAGCCCATGTAAAAAACGTACAAGTAAAAGTTCTGTTGGATTTGTTACAAATGTATACATGAAAAGAAACAAACTAACGGTAATCATGCCAATAACTAAAATCAACTTCCCGCCAATTCGATCAATCCATTTTCCTGCAAGCATGTTTCCGAGCATATTTGAAAATGAATACATACCAATGATTAATCCGACTATTAATGGACTTGCTCCTACACTTTGCGCAAAAGGAGCGATTATTGGCAACTGAGAAAAAGTATCTATAAAAGCTACAATTATAATAATATAAAGTATGAACAATGTATCTACTCCTATTTAATTGAATATACGAAAAAAGCACCCTCTTAAAGGATGCTTTACATTTACCTAGCAACGTCCTACTCTCGCAGGGGGAAGCCCCCAACTACCATCGGCGCTGAAGAGCTTAACTTCCGTGTTCGGCATGGGAACGGGTGTGGCCTCTTCGCCATCATCACTAGATTCTCTGAGAGTTGTTCTCTCAAAACTAGATAGTGTTATATATGCAGGTCGTCGAATTCATTTCAACCTTAGAAAATTGGATAAGCCCTCGACCGATTAGTATCTCTCAGCTCCACATGTCACCATGCTTCCACCCGAGACCTATCAACCTCATCATCTCTAAGGGGTCTTACTTACTTAACGTAATGGGAAATCTCATCTTGAGGGGGGCTTCATGCTTAGATGCTTTCAGCACTTATCCCGTCCACACGTAGCTACCCAGCTATGCTCCTGGCGGAACAACTGGTACACCAGCGGTGTGTCCATCCCGGTCCTCTCGTACTAAGGACAGCTCCTCTCAAATTTCCTACGCCCGCGACGGATAGGGACCGAACTGTCTCACGACGTTCTGAACCCAGCTCGCGTACCGCTTTAATGGGCGAACAGCCCAACCCTTGGGACCTACTTCAGCCCCAGGATGCGATGAGCCGACATCGAGGTGCCAAACCTCCCCGTCGATGTGGACTCTTGGGGGAGATAAGCCTGTTATCCCCAGGGTAGCTTTTATCCGTTGAGCGATGGCCCTTCCATGCGGAACCACCGGATCACTAAGCCCGACTTTCGTCCCTGCTCGACTTGTAGGTCTCGCAGTCAAGCTCCCTTATGCCTTTGCACTCTACGAATGATTTCCAACCATTCTGAGGGAACCTTTGGGCGCCTCCGTTACTGTTTAGGAGGCGACCGCCCCAGTCAAACTGCCCACCTGACACTGTCCCCGAACCGGATCACGGTCCTAGGTTAGAATTTCAATACAGTCAGGGTAGTATCCCACCGACGCCTCCACCGAAGCTTGCGCTCCGGTTTCCAAGGCTCCTACCTATCCTGTACAAACTGTACCAAAATCCAATATCAAGCTACAGTAAAGCTCCATGGGGTCTTTCCGTCCTGTCGCGGGTAACCTGCATCTTCACAGGTAATATAATTTCACCGGGTCTCTCGTTGAGACAGTATCCAAGTCGTTACACCATTCGTGCGGGTCGGAACTTACCCGACAAGGAATTTCGCTACCTTAGGACCGTTATAGTTACGGCCGCCGTTTACTGGGGCTTCAATTCAAAGCTTCTCCCGAAGGATAACCTCTCCTCTTAACCTTCCAGCACCGGGCAGGTGTCAGCCCCTATACTTCGCCTTGCGGCTTCGCAGAGACCTGTGTTTTTGCTAAACAGTCGCTTGGATCTTTTCACTGCGGCTCTCTCGGGCTTGCACCCTAACAGAGCACCCCTTCTCCCGAAGTTACGGGGTCATTTTGCCGAGTTCCTTAACGAGAGTTCTCCCGAGCGTCTTAGAATTCTCTTCTCGCCTACCTGTGTCGGTTTGCGGTACGGGCACCTCTCACCTCGCTAGAGGCTTTTCTTGGCAGTGGAGGATCAGGAACTTCGCTACTATTATTTCGCTCGCCATCACAGCTCAGCCTTTACGATAAGCGGATTTTCCTACTTACCAGCCTAACTGCTTGGACGCACATATCCATCAGTGCGCTTACCCTACCTTACTGCGTCCCCCCATTACTCAAACGGTGAGGAGGTGGTACAGGAATATCAACCTGTTGTCCATCGCCTACGCCTTTCGGCCTCGGCTTAGGTCCCGACTTACCCTGAGCGGACGAGCCTTCCTCAGGAAACCTTGGGCTTTCGACGGAGGGGATTCTCACCCCTCTTTTCGCTACTCATACCGGCATTCTCACTTCTAAGCGCTCCACCAGTCCTCTCGGTCTGACTTCGCAGCACTTAGAACGCTCCCCTACCACTGACACCTAAGGTGTCAATCCATAGCTTCGGTGATACGTTTAGCCCCGGTACATTTTCGGCGCAGAGTCACTCGACCAGTGAGCTATTACGCACTCTTTAAATGGTGGCTGCTTCTAAGCCAACATCCTGGTTGTCTGTGCAACTCCACATCCTTTTCCACTTAACGTATACTTTGGGACCTTAGCTGATGGTCTGGGCTGTTTCCCTCTTGACTACGGATCTTAGCACTCGCAGTCTGACTCCCGAGGATAAGTATTTGGCATTCGGAGTTTGACTGAATTCGGTAATCCTGTGGGGACCCCTAGTCCAATCAGTGCTCTACCTCCAATACTCTCACCTCGAGGCTAGCCCTAAAGCTATTTCGGGGAGAACCAGCTATCTCCGAGTTCGATTGGCATTTCACCCCTACCCACACCTCATCCCCGCATTTTTCAACATGCGTGGGTTCGGGCCTCCATTCAGTGTTACCTGAACTTCACCCTGGACATGGGTAGATCACACGGTTTCGGGTCTACGACGGCGTACTGTAATCGCCCTATTCAGACTCGCTTTCGCTACGGCTCCGCATTATCTGCTTAACCTTGCACGACATCGTAACTCGCCGGTTCATTCTACAAAAGGCACGCCATCACCCGTAAATGGGCTCTGACTACTTGTAGGCACACGGTTTCAGGATCTGTTTCACTCCCCTCCCGGGGTGCTTTTCACCTTTCCCTCACGGTACTGGTTCACTATCGGTCACTAGGGAGTATTTAGCCTTGGGAGATGGTCCTCCCAGATTCCGACGGGGTTTCACGTGTCCCGCCGTACTCAGGATCCACTCTGGAGGAAACGAAGTTTCGACTACAGGGCTGTTACCTTGTTTCGCGGACCTTTCCAGGTCGCTTCATCTACTTCGTTTCTTTCTTACTCCGTATAGAGTGTCCTACAACCCCAAGAGGCAAGCCTCTTGGTTTGGGCTATATTCCGTTTCGCTCGCCGCTACTCAGGAAATCGCATTTGCTTTCTCTTCCTCTGGGTACTTAGATGTTTCAGTTCCCCAGGTCTACCTCCACATACCCTATGTATTCAGGTATGGGTACCATCCCATTACGGATGGTGGGTTCCCCCATTCGGAAATCTCCGGATCAAAGCTTACTTACAGCTCCCCGAAGCATATCGGTGTTCGTCCCGTCCTTCATCGGCTCCTAGTGCCAAGGCATCCACCGTGCGCCCTTTCTAGCTTAACCATGACAAAACATAATTGCTAATTGCAAATTACGAATTGCTAATTAAAACCTTAAAGGTTCGTCAGCGTGTAATCGCTAAGGCGATTACACTTAAATGAATTCTTGACTTCTCAAGTAAAACTCAATCGATAAACGATCAAATTATACTAGTTGCATATATAAATCACTATCTAGTTTTCAAAGAACAAGGCTACTACATTGAGTAGCTTCTTTGCTGCCTTGCGACGAGTAATCGCAGGAGCAAATGTATTTGTTGAGAGATTTATTCTCTCAAAACTGAACGACAAAAGTCCGAAGCGTCGAACAACACATAATGTGAAGTCCGTCGACTAGAGTTAAATACTCCATAGAAAGGAGGTGATCCAGCCGCACCTTCCGATACGGCTACCTTGTTACGACTTCACCCCAATCATCTGTCCCACCTTAGGCGGCTGGCTCCAAAAGGTTACCCCACCGACTTCGGGTGTTACAAACTCTCGTGGTGTGACGGGCGGTGTGTACAAGGCCCGGGAACGTATTCACCGCGGCATGCTGATCCGCGATTACTAGCGATTCCGGCTTCATGTAGGCGAGTTGCAGCCTACAATCCGAACTGAGAATGGCTTTATGGGATTGGCTCAACCTCGCGGTTTCGCTGCCCTTTGTACCATCCATTGTAGCACGTGTGTAGCCCAGGTCATAAGGGGCATGATGATTTGACGTCATCCCCACCTTCCTCCGGTTTGTCACCGGCAGTCACCTTAGAGTGCCCAACTGAATGCTGGCAACTAAGATCAAGGGTTGCGCTCGTTGCGGGACTTAACCCAACATCTCACGACACGAGCTGACGACAACCATGCACCACCTGTCACTTTGTCCCCCGAAGGGGAAAGCCCTATCTCTAGGGTGGTCAAAGGATGTCAAGACCTGGTAAGGTTCTTCGCGTTGCTTCGAATTAAACCACATGCTCCACCGCTTGTGCGGGCCCCCGTCAATTCCTTTGAGTTTCAGCCTTGCGGCCGTACTCCCCAGGCGGAGTGCTTAATGTGTTAACTTCGGCACTAAGGGCATCGAAACCCCTAACACCTAGCACTCATCGTTTACGGCGTGGACTACCAGGGTATCTAATCCTGTTTGCTCCCCACGCTTTCGCGCCTCAGCGTCAGTTACAGACCAGAGAGTCGCCTTCGCCACTGGTGTTCCTCCACATATCTACGCATTTCACCGCTACACGTGGAATTCCACTCTCCTCTTCTGTACTCAAGTCTCCCAGTTTCCAATGACCCTCCACGGTTGAGCCGTGGGCTTTCACATCAGACTTAAAAGACCGCCTGCGCGCGCTTTACGCCCAATAATTCCGGACAACGCTTGCCACCTACGTATTACCGCGGCTGCTGGCACGTAGTTAGCCGTGGCTTTCTGGTTAGGTACCGTCAAGGTGCCGCCCTATTTGAACGGCACTTGTTCTTCCCTAACAACAGAGCTTTACGACCCGAAGGCCTTCATCGCTCACGCGGCGTTGCTCCGTCAGACTTTCGTCCATTGCGGAAGATTCCCTACTGCTGCCTCCCGTAGGAGTCTGGGCCGTGTCTCAGTCCCAGTGTGGCCGATCACCCTCTCAGGTCGGCTACGCATCGTCGCCTTGGTAAGCCACTACCTTACCAACTAGCTAATGCGCCGCAGGCCCATCTTGTAGTGTTAGCCGAGGCCAACTTTAAGATAACACGCATGCGCGAATTATCTAACATCCGGTATTAGCTCCGGTTTCCCGAAGTTATCCCAGTCTACAAGGCAGGTTGCCTACGTGTTACTCACCCGTCCGCCGCTAACGTCCGGGAGCAAGCTCCCTTCAGTCCGCTCGACTTGCATGTATTAGGCACGCCGCCAGCGTTCGTCCTGAGCCAGGATCAAACTCTCCGTAGAAAGTGTGATATAAGCTCACTGTCACAAACGTGACGTTTCGATTTTAAAAAATCGAGAAAATTAACGAGATGTGTTTACATCTCTTTTACGCTTGGCTTTTGTCTTGTTCAGTTTTCAAAGAACAAATAACTTGTCTTAAATGCAACTTCTTCATCTTATCAGTTCGAAAATACAAAGTCAACACTTATTTTAAATTATTTTATGGTGGGCCTAAGTGGACTCGAACCACCGACCTCACGCTTATCAGGCGTGCGCTCTAACCAGCTGAGCTATAGGCCCATAAACTATGCTCCTGCGATTACTCGTCACAAAACTGCATGTAGCTACTTCTTCAAGATTAACATGACATTATTAAAGTTAGTAGTTTTGGAGCGGGTGATGAGAATCGAACTCACAACATCAGCTTGGAAGGCTGAGGTTTTACCATTAAACTACACCCGCAAAATATGATGGTCGGGAAGACAGGATTTGAACCTGCGACCCCTTGGTCCCAAACCAAGTGCTCTGCCAAGCTGAGCTACTTCCCGATACTGTTTCAATTATAAAACAAAATAAAAATGCTAGCCTTAACCATAAATGGCTTGGTGCGGTCGAGAGGACTCGAACCTCCACGGGGATACCCCCACTAGCCCCTCAAGCTAGCGCGTCTGCCATTCCGCCACGACCGCATTCGGTTTAAAGTGGTGCGGGTGAAGGGACTTGAACCCCCACGTCATAAGACACTAGATCCTAAGTCTAGCGCGTCTGCCAATTCCGCCACACCCGCAAAGATGATGGCGGTCCGGACGGGACTCGAACCCGCGACCTCCTGCGTGACAGGCAGGCATTCTAACCAACTGAACTACCGGACCATTAGTATATATGGTGGAGGATGACGGGATCGAACCGCCGACCCCCTGCTTGTAAGGCAGGTGCTCTCCCAGCTGAGCTAATCCTCCATATGGTGACCCGTACGGGATTCGAACCCGTGTTACCGCCGTGAAAGGGCGGTGTCTTAACCGCTTGACCAACGGGCCATTACATAAAATAAATGGCGGAGAAGGAGGGATTTGAACCCTCGCGCCGCTTACACGACCTACACCCTTAGCAGGGGCGCCTCTTCAGCCACTTGAGTACTTCTCCATTTGGCTCCACAGGTAGGACTCGAACCTACGACCGATCGGTTAACAGCCGATTGCTCTACCACTGAGCTACTGTGGAATAATTAAACTTTATCTTATTCGACTTTGTTTATAATACAAGCTGTTGGTTATTATGTCAACAACTTTTTAATAGTTAAAGCTAGAAGTCATTATAGTTTTGTTGCAGTCACTATCAAAGCGACTTCTACAATATAGCATAACAAAATTTACGAGTCAACAAATTCAGTTAATTTTTTTCAACTTTCCTCGACAACGACCACATACATATTTTTTTGTATCCATCCGTCGCTTTCTTTCATACGTAAACTGACAGCTTGTACATTGATAATGATGAATCGTCGTTATCGTCCTTCTAGCTCCAGGAAGCATTTCACAATATCTCGAGCCACCAACTTTTTTTAGCAACTCTTTAAAGTCTCGGTCTTTATGTTTATAACCTTTATTTTGAATATGCAAGTGATAATGACATAGTTCATGTTTAACAATGCCTATTAATGCTTCTTCTCCAAAGACTTCAAGTTGCTTTGGATTAAATTCAATATCATGCGATTTAAGCAAGTAACGACCACCTGTTGTACGTAACCTCAGATTAAACCTAGCTTCGTGAAGAAAAGGACGACCAAACTCGTTTTTAGATATAGTTTCTACTAATTCTTGAAGCTCCTCTTGTTTCACCGCAAATTCCCCTTACATCCTAAGAATTTCTTTAACTACTACTACTACTAAACTCTATCTTTTTTTAGAAAATCATCAACTCTGACAACCCCTCCTACATATAATGATAATAGTACCATATCAAATAAGGAGATGGCTACGAATGCCTAATTGGCTAAAAATGCAATTAAAAAGAGCTTACATGCAAAAAGATAGGTATCAGATTCTTTTATTAAATCAGTGCTGGTTTTATTACCACACAAAATCTGAAAAGACCTGCCAATCAGAATGACAAGTCCCCTTATAACAAGAATAAGGCTGTTTAGTTACTCACCTTATAAATAAGGAGAGCAACTTATAACAGCCTTATTTATTCCAACAAAATAGTCGAATAAAAATTAAAATTAACACACATGAATCGATTCTATATGAAACTTATGCCATGACAGTTTGTTTTTCCGGCTGCAGCATTGTTAATGCGACTCTTTCTTTTTTTGCATCGATACTATCAACCCATACAGTTACTACATCCCCTACTGACACAACCTCCATTGGATGTTTTACGAAGCGGTTCGTCAACTTGGAAATATGAACTAATCCATCCTGCTTCACACCAATGTCGATAAAAGCACCAAAGTCAACAACATTACGAACTGTTCCTTGAAGTTCCATACCTACTTGTAAATCTTCTAGCTTTAAAACACCTTTTTTCAATAAAGGCTTTGTCAGCTCGTCCCTTGGATCACGACCCGGTCTTACTAGGGCATCAATAATATCTTTTAATGTAGGTTCCCCTACTTCCATTTTCTCTGAAAGCTCTTTAAGATTTGTTGTACTTAATTTTTGCTTTAATTCATCTGTCCCTAGCGTAGACAGATCAGCTCCAATCATCTCTAGAAGTTGCTTTGTCACTTTATAGCTTTCTGGATGAATTGCCGTTCCATCGAGTGGATTCTTTCCATCTTGGATTCTCAAGAATCCAATACATTGCTCATACGTTTTTGCACCCAAGCGAGGAATTTTCTTTAATTGCTCCCTTTTTCCAAACTTGCCTTCTTCTTCTCTCTTCTTAATGATATTATTCGCTACAGACTTTGATAAGCCAGCAACATATTGTAATAGAGAGCTTGAAGCAGTATTTACATTAACTCCAACTTGGTTAACTACTGTTTCGACAACAAACGTTAATGATTCATTTAGTCGTTTTTGAGTTACATCGTGCTGATACTGCCCTACACCTACTGATTTCGGGTCTATTTTTACAAGTTCAGCTAGAGGGTCTTGAAGCCTCCTTGCAATTGAAACAGCACTTCGCTCTTCTACTTGTAAATCAGGAAATTCCTCTCGCCCTAAATCAGAAGCAGAATAAACGCTAGCCCCAGCTTCATTTACAATTAGGTAATAGATATCTCTATCTAACTCCTTAATCGTGTCAGCAATGAACTGCTCCGTCTCCCTTGACGCTGTACCATTTCCTATCGCAATAACATTGACTTTATGTTCTTCAATTAGTTTGATTATTACTTTCTTCGCTTGCTCAACTTTATTATGAGGAGCCGTTGGATAGACTACATCAATTGCGAGTACTTTACCTATTTCATCAACTACCGTTAACTTACAACCTGTTCGAAAAGCAGGGTCCACCCCTAGAACAATTCTGTCTTTAATCGGTGGTTGAAGTAACAGATTACGAAGGTTTTCTGAAAAAATATGAATTGCTTGCTCTTCCGCATTCGTCGTCAACTCATTACGGATTTCCCTTTCAATAGAAGGCTCGATTAGTCGTTTATAACCGTCTTCAATCGCCGCTTCCACATACTCAACAGCAGATGAACCATGATGCTTAATATATGCTCTCATAATTAGTTGTAAACTACGCTCAGTTGGTGGAACAACCGCAACACGAAGAATCCCTTCTTTTTCGCCGCGGTTCATAGCAAGTACTCGGTGAGGAACCACTTTTTTTAATGGCTCTTCATACTCATAATACATTTCATAAACACCTTTTTCATCTTCTTCCTCTTTCTTAACTTTTGTTGTTATCTTCCCGTCCCTTTGTGTTAATTCACGTATTTTCTTACGAATGTCAGCATCGTCAGAAACCCACTCAGCAATAATATCTTTCGCTCCTTGTATCGCATCCTCAACAGAAGCTACTTCCTTTTCTTCATTTATGTATTTTTCAGCTTCCTTAACAGGATTCCCTTCTTTAGGAAGAGAAAAAATCCATTGTGCAAGAGGTTCCAATCCCTTTTCTTTTGCTACTGTTGCCTTTGTACGTCGTTTTTGTTTATAAGGACGGTATAGGTCCTCCACCTCTTGTAGCTTCAATGATTTATTAATTGCTGATTTTAATTCCTCTGTTAGCTTCCCTTGTTCATCTATTAGGCGCAAAACCTCTTCTTTACGTGAATGTAAATTTAAAGCATACTGCCACTTTTCTGTAATATCACGAATCTGCACTTCATCAATTCCACCTGTTAGCTCCTTTCGATAACGAGCAATAAACGGAACCGTGTTTCCATCCTCTATTAAATCAATTACATTATTAATAACTTTCGTTGAAAGCTGTAGCTCCTGGCTAATCTTTTCAATCATTTTATTTTGCATTTCATTTTTATCCATCAAACCGCTCCTTCATTAACGAATCCAATTACATTATTGCCATATACCCTTCGACATACCCACACAAAATCCCTTGTTAATGGAATAATTGCTAATGGCTAGTGGATAATTGTTAGTTGTTAATTTATGAAAATCCAAGAACAACTACCTGAAAAATTAATTTCTCGATTCTCTTTTACTCTTCTAAATTAATCATTATCAATTAACCATTGCTCATTAAAAAAAGGTAGTATAGAACTAAGTCCTACACTACCTTTTTTAAAGGGTTGCAAATAGAAATGTCACATCGTCATTACTTGTGTCTACATTATCAACAATTTGTTCGACTGCGTATTTTGGGTTATCGACGTAAGAATCAACAACAGGCTTTATTGAGGAGAAGTTAATCCCATCAGAGTACATTAGGATAACACTTCCTGAAATATACGGAAAGATTTCTTCCTTTACACGTACCTTCTTACCTGATAGAAAACCTCGTACCGGTACTGGACGTACAACTTTCCCACATGGTGGGTAAAGGATAAATGTGATATTCCCTACATTACTATACGAAACAGTCCTCTTCTCATAATCAACCTTTATTACTGTCAGGACTGCTCCACGACTTTGAAACAATGCCTTATTACATAGCACGACGATTTCTTTCACACTTAAATGGTGATTGTTTTCAATCGTTTCGATCGCTTTTGCAGAGGCACATTGTGCACCTTCACCACTCCCTAAACCATCAGCCATTGCACAGATAAAATACTGATCAGTTTCTAGAAAGAAATACGTATCTCCATTACAATCATTGCCCTTTTTCGCCTGTTGGTACGCTGCTACTTTAATTGTTTGGTTTTCTGTATACGTAATCATCTATAAACACTCCGATGGTTCTACTTTGATTGAATCTCGCAATTTATCTAATGCTCTTCTTTGCAATCTAGACACATGCATTTGAGAAATCCCTAGCTTTTCCCCCGCTTCCTTCTGACTCAGATTATCATAGTAAGTAAACTGTAAGATTTGCTTTTCCCTCTCTGTCAGCACAGCGAACGCCTTTTCTAAAAGGATTTGCTGGTCTGTCTGCTCGTATCCTTCTTCCTTTTTCCCAACTAAGTCAAGTAAGGTCACTTCTCCACCTTCTTGATCAGCCTCTAAGGAGCGATCAACAGATAAGGCCTTATAGCTCATCCCCATCTCCATCGTCTCAAGAACTTCTTCTTCCGTTACCCCTAAGTAATCAGCAATTTCAACAACCTGTGGTGACCGATGGTTTTCGCTTGTTAAATAGTCAACTGCCTTTTTTATTTGGGGGCCTAATTCCTTTACTCTTCTAGGTACGTGAACACTCCATGTTTTATCACGAAGGAAACGTTTAATTTCACCTACAACTGTAGGAATAGCATAAGACTCAAAGTTTTTCCCCATTTCTGCGTCAAATCTATGCATCGCAGCAATTAAACCGACCATTCCAGCTTGAGAGAGATCTTCACTCTCATATCCTCTTGAGAATTTTTTTGCCAACGAACGTACCAAGGGTTGATAATGTTTGACTAGTTGTGTCTGAATTTCTTCACTACCATCCTTTTGAAACTGAACGATCCAGTCATTCACTTTATCCTTGTCTTTGTACAATTGTTGAGGCTTCCTGCACATGCTGTTCCACCCCATCCCTTTGTAGGAACTTTGTCATTACTAAGACTACACCGGACTCATCATCAATCTCCACTTTGTCCATGAGTGTATTGATTAAAAAGAGGCCAAGCCCCCCTTCCTTCAACTCTCCTATTGGCTTAGAAGAGTCAAGAGGTCCTAGCTTTTTCTTGATATCATTTGAGTCAAAGCTCATGCCATTGTCAGCAATCATCATTTCAAGACGGTCGGGATACGCCTTAAAGGAAAGAGAGATCGACCCCTCTAGTTCATAAGCGTGGTCTACTACGTTCGTACAAGCTTCTGCAACAGCAATTTTAATGTCTTCTATATCATCGTAAGTATAACCAAGTCGATTTGCAATTCCAGAAACTGTCAAACGGACTACTCCAACATACTCTGGTTTAGCAGGAACCTTCATTTCAATGTAGTCACAGGCATGTTGTTTCATTGTGCACCCTCCCTCTCTATTTCATCTATATCCATTACTTCATCTAATCCAGTGATTGAGAATAACCGCTGAATCTTAGTAGATAAACAAGTAAGTTTAATTGAACTATTATGACTATGAGAAGACTTTAATGCACCAATAAACACACCCAAGCCTGTACTGTCAATGTATGAAACATCAGCTAAATTCACGATAACAACTACTTCATTCTGCTCTGTTAAAGGAAGTAACTCATCTCGTAGAACTGGTGCAGTGTATGCATCTATCTCACCTGTTAAGTATAAAATTTTATTATTATTTTTCTGCTCTAGCTTTATATCTAAGTTCATTGTAAGCCTCCTGTTTGAACAAGCATATAATGTTAGATACCCATTTCTATAAAATCAAAACATACTTTTTTACTCTACTCGGCGAATAACAATTAATGAAAAATCATCTCTTAGTTTGTACTCTTGCAACTTTGCTAATTCATGATAAACATTATCGACTATTTCTTGTGCTGATAAATGAATATTAGCACGGATGATTTCTACCACTTCATCCCGCTCAATGAAATCGCCTCCTTTGCGACACTCTGTCACACCATCAGAAAGTAGAATAATAGCATCTCCTGGTTCCACATCTTTGCAGTACTCCCTATACTTTGTCTTACGCTGTAGACCTAAAACAAGCCCTTTTGCATATAAATCGTTCATCGCACCCGTTTTTGCCTCATAATAAAATCCAGGTTCATGTCCAGCTCCAGAATAATAAAATTGATTCTCTTTAGGATCGTATGAACCATACATCATTGTAATGAACATACTATCATCGACATTTTGTTCAACAACTCGATTTAAACTTTCAAGAACAGCCCGTGGCATCATTCGCTGCTCAGGCAAACTATCCATCGCGTATTTAATCATCGACATACACAATGCTGCCGGAATTCCTTTACCGATAATATCAGCTATTGCAACCCCTAAACAATTATTATCATCCTTTATAAAATGATAATAATCTCCACTCATTTTATAGGCAGGAATATTAATAACACCTATATCTAAGCCTTGTATAATCGGTACAACAGTCGGTAATAACGTTTGCTGCATACTAGCAGCTACCTCCATCTGAGATTCAAGTTCTTTCTTTTCGTCTCTTAAGGTTAAATGTTCTTGATATGCAAGACCATAACCAATCATTACTTCTAGTAAAAATTCAAAGGAATCATGGACTTCTGGCGGCATATCAGGATAAACCTTTTCTAGAGTACTATAATGAATACTAACTATTTCTTCTGGTGAAATTTGACTTTCCAACAGCCTTCTTGTCATCTGTTGAGCTTCATACAACCCCTTCTCGCTTTTAACTGATAAGAAGGATTCAAGAATATGTCTATAATGAGTTTCTAATGACAACGTAATATCCTTCAATAATAGTCCTCCTTTAACGAGTCCATTTTGTTGTAATGATTGTTGTACCTTGTTCAGGGTTGGAATCTATAGAGAATTCATCCATCAAACGCTTAACACCAGGCAATCCAGCCCCTAAGCCACCAGAGGTAGTAAAGCCATCCTCCATTGCTTGACGTATGTCTTCAATTCCTGGACCTTCGTCTGTAGCCGTGATTTTAATTCCCTTTTGCACCTTATAGAGCCCAGTTTTCTCTACAGACTCAACACAGATCTTTCCTTTACCTGCGTATAAGTATATATTTCTTGCAATTTCAGAAATAGCAGTCGTTACCCTTGCTTGATCAACTGTACCAAAACCTAATTCCTTGGATAAATCGCGGCCTGCTTGCCTTGCAGCAACTATATCCCACTCACTACTTACTTCAACACAGGAATGGTCATTCATCGTCATCCCTCCAGTTCCTGCTTTAGTTTCTCAAGACCTTGTTCAAGATCAAGAGCTGTCGGAACATCATTTAAAACGATTCCCATATCAATCAAGGTTATCGCTACAGCTGGTTGAATTCCAGTTAATACTACTTTGGCTCCCATTAAATTTGACATATCAACAACATCACCTAATACTTTAGCAATATATGAATCTATCATATCAACTGATGTTAAATCTATGACAACACCATGTGAAGCTTCCTTATGAATTTTACTAAGTAAATCCTCTTGAAACTCTAAAGCAGTGTGATCATCAAGCTCAATTTGTACACTAATAAGCAAATACTGACCTAGTTTTAAAATGGGTATTCTCATAAATTTCACCCCCCACTTACTTATATTTCTGTAATCTTTTTATTTGTTAGTTCAAGTGCTGTTTCAATTCCCTTACGAAGCGAACTCTTTGTTGGAAATCTACTTAAATCAATTCCTAGATTTACAATTGTTTGTGCTATTTCCGGGCGTATACCAACAAGAATACACTGGGCACCAACAAGCCTTACCGCTTCCGAGGCTTGAATAATATGATTTGCAACCATCGTATCAACAACAGGGACTCCCGTTATATCTATTAATACAACTTGTGAACGATGTTTAATCACACCTTCTAATAAATTCTCCATGATTAATCGCGCTCTACCTGTATCTATCGTCCCAATTAACGGCATTACACTGATGTGCTCAAATACAGGAATTAGTGGTGCTGATAACTCTAGTAGTGAGAGCTTCTGCATTTCAAACGTCGACTCCCAAGAACCAGAATAGGTATGCACTAGCTGATTAATAAGACCATCAATCCAGTTTTCAACCTCATAGTAACTTTCAATTAGGGGGCGTTCACTTTTTTCCTTCTCAGACATTACCTCAAATATAACGCGACGAAACGTTTGAAGACCTTGAGTAAAGTAAACAAGGGGCCAACCCTTTTTAATGTACCGATCGGCATAATCAGTCAATTGTTCATTAGCCTTCTCTTGACCATACTCAACATTATTAATAATTATCTGCATAAATTCCTTCGTAGTAGATACATAGTCTGTATCCGAGATTTTTTGCATATGCTCTTCCCTACGTACGTCTTTTACTTCCTCTAACCACCTCTCCCTTAATGACTCCTTATGCTCATAGATAAAGTCTATAACCGATAATTCCATAGTTCCCCTCCATCGTACTAATTATTTTTATATGACAAGTTTCCAACAAAGATATACTATCATAGTGTAAAAGAAAATAAATCTCACGACCACTAACTAGCCCTATAGTGATAGTTGTACTTAGTTAAGGTATCTAATTAATAAAAAAAGTCGCTTCTATTTTTCACATAGGAGCAACTCTTTTTAAATTTCAATATTCGTTTCATCACAACTTATTAAAAGTCAATTAAACCTAAACTGATTTGCAGGGCATCATCAACACGACTCATCATATCATCATCCAAGTGTGTAATCTTATCAGTTAGCCGTTGCTTATCAATTGTACGGATTTGTTCTAACAAAATCACCGAATCTCTGTCAAAGCCATACCGCTTTGCATTGATTTCAACATGTGTCGGTAACTTTGCCTTTTGGATCTGAGCTGTAATCGCTGCGACGATGACGGTTGGGCTAAACCGATTCCCTATGTCATTTTGAATAATAAGAACAGGTCTAACTCCCCCTTGCTCTGAACCAACAACAGGAGATAGGTCAGCAAAGTAAACATCGCCACGTTTAACAATCAAACCTTACACCCCACTAACTAAGCGGTCCAAGGTATGCTCTGCTTCCTCCTCAGCAACGAAAGCTTCCGACGCAATGTTTAAATTAATTTTTGCCATCTCCATATAGCCTTGTCGCATTGTTTCGCGAATCTGACGCTTTTTCCGCTCTCGAAGGTACATTTTTGTTGCTTGAGAAATGAACTCGCTACGGTTGACATTCTCTTGCTTGATGATTCCATCCATTTCATTTACCAAATGCTGTGGTAAAGTAATCATGATTCGTTTTGTGTTCTGATTAGACACAAACAAACACCCCCAACGTACACCTATCGACCTTATTTACTTCACAGAAATATAATAGCACTACGCCTAGAGAATTGCAAAGGCGTTCTTGTAAAACACACTAACTATTATTCGCCAATTTTTTTATTTTACCTTCTAATTTCTCCAAAAAAAGCAATATTTTTATTGAAATATGTTAACTTCAGGGAATACTGCTCCTTCTTAAGCTGTTTAGACTTATTATTCTCCACCATTTCAGCTTATTTTTTGTTCACACGTTTTAGAACTAAAAGTTATTTCAACACTAATAAATTCGATTTCTAACAGACACTTCATGACCATTCTGGTAATACTTCCTTGGTACGCGATAACTAATCATACAGGGGATTTCATAATTAATTGTCCTTAAACGACTCGCTACATCGTCCATTCCTATCATTGAACCTCCGTCAGCTCCAATCAATGTTACTGTCGTTCCAACTTCAACCTGATACGGAAGCTTTACCATACATTGATCCATGCAGATACGTCCGATAAACGGTGCTTTCTTTCCATCAATTAATACATAACCACCACTAGTTGAATGATAACGATACCATCCATCTGCATAACCAATAGGAATTGTTCCAACCCATTCCCATTCTTTCGTCTCATACGTTTTGCCGTAACTTATTCCTTCACCTGGTGGAACCTGCTTCACTTGTACAAGCTTGCTTCTTAGTGAGAATGCTTCCTTTAGGTGCACTGGTAGCTCAGCTTTTATATCGATAGATGGGGTCAAACCGTACATAGATATCCCTAAGCGAAACATATTAAATGCCTTGTCTGGAAAGCGTAGACCTGTTGCACTATTTCCACAGTGAATAAATCGAACGCTAGCGCCCCAATCATTCAACCATGAAAGAACGTCTGTAAATCGTTCATATTGCTTATCAAAATAAGAAAGGTCAAGTTCATCAGCTGTTGCAAAGTGTGTAAATACACCTTCTAATATGAACTTTGAACTTTCTTTTATACACTTAATTACATCTTTTCCTTCTTCTTTAGTGGTTATACCAATTCTACCCATACCTGTATCAAACTTCACATGGACAAGTAGCGGTTTCTCCTCTTCACTTTCCTTATTTGCTTCAATTAGCCATTCTTTTTGAAAAACAGTTACCGTTATTTCATTCCGAATAGCTAAATCAATATCCTTAGGTCGTGTACGCCCAAGCACGAGAATCGGTACAGTTACTCCATCCTCTCTTAGTTGAAGTGCCTCATCTAAAAGCGCTACTCCAATATAAGAGGCTCCAGCCTTTACCGCTGCGTTTGCAGTAGCCGTTGCTCCATGTCCATATCCGTCTGCTTTCACTACAGCCATTACATGGATATCCCTCTGAAAATTGGCTTTGATTGAGCGAATATTCTCTTCTATATAATCAAGGTTTACTTCAACCCAAGTATCCCGATAATATCCTTCCACTATCTTCATCCACTTTCTACTACATTTTTATCGTCTTCCCTTGATTATGAAATTCGTATTGCGGAATGTCAATTAACAAATAATATAAAGACAGAAAACTCTAAAAAGGACCTCATTTAGAAAAAAAGCGGACCTGAAAAAGTCCAATCTAGACCATTCAAGAAGTGGTAATGGCTCTGCACGTTGCGCGCTTGCTATGAGAAGAGGCAACGGCTTCGCGCATTACTTAAACGCCGCTAAAAAAGTGAAAATTAAACTTTTTTAGCAACCTTTAGAAAAAAGGCTCAGAATTTTAATCTTCTGAGCCCAAAAATTAATGTTATTTTTCAGTTGTACCATATACTGAGCGTGCAATAGCCATCATTTCTTCTTTGTGTAAATCATTCGATGCTAAGTAGAAATCTACTCCTTCGTATGACCACATAATTTCATTCTCGTTCATAACTCCTACCGTAAATCCTAAATCAACTGGTTCACCATTACTTAACGTCATTGGTGTGCTAGCTGTTACAACACGACTCTTTTGTTGAATTAGAGTAAATGAGTTTTCACCTGTATAAGAAAGCACAACTCTCTTACCATCCTCTGTACTAATCTCCTTAGAGTCTGTTAAAGACGTTCCTTGAGGCTCATACATCGGGAAGTAAACTGTTAATGGCTCATCCATTTCTGGCTCAGCCATTGTCGGTACTTCCATTTTTGCTCCTGTCATATTTCTCTCCATGTCAAAGTCACCTTCGTTAAAGCTCGGGTTCATTTCAAACGAGTTGAAATTCACTTGAACAAGAACTTCAAAATCAGGGTTCATGATTTTAACTGAAGCTGGAGCTAAGTCCTTTTTATTTAACGTAATTTCTTGGCTACTTAAGTTTTTGTTTTGATAGTTTGTATTCGTTTGGAATACATAATGGTCCTCACTAGCTGAAAACTGACGCTCTGGGTCCATTAAGATATCTGTGATTAACGAATCGTATAAATAAACTTGGCTATTGTTATTTGGCCAGTCACTTTGGAAACGGAAACTCTTATTTAATGCTGGTGTTAAAACAAATACTCCGTCATCGTTTCTTAAAATGATTTGGCTTTGGTCTTTGTTTTCATTTTTCAATGCTACACGGAAATAGTTTTCCTTTTGATGCCAGATTTCTACCTCATAATCTTGAGGGTCTTTCCCTGTTTGTAGTGTCATTGTTGCATTCGCTTTGTACCCTGTCATCTCACCAAGTTTTTTATCTAAATCCTCAATAATGTCTTCCTGTGTTTTTTCGCCACAACCTACTAATAAAATTGTCAGAAGCAAGCCGACAAATAATGTCATTAACGCTTTTCGCATCGTGTCACCCCTTTGTCTCATTTCAACGACAAAGGAGGGAACCTTTCTTAAAGCAAGTGAATATCACCATTAACCATTCACTACTGTCCGTAGTGCCTTCGGAAGGAATTGGATTAAATCGGAAGAAAGTATATCAAACTCAGTTCCCTCTTTTTCCACTAGTAGTTCCGCTGTTTTTCCATGAAAGTATACAGCATTACTTAGTGCCTCTTGAATCGATGTGTGTTGCATGATAAATGCCAGAATCATTCCTGTTAACACATCACCAGAACCACCTTTTGCTGGTGCAGGAGTACCAGTCGTATTAATAAATTGCCTTTCATCAGGCGTAGTAACAATCGTATAGGGTCCTTTAAGAATGAGAAAAACACCATACTCTTTAGCGAATTGCTTAGAGAGTGAAAACCGATTTTCTTCTACATCCTTTACTTGGCAACCTAATAGTCGTGCCATCTCTCCTGTATGAGGAGTTAAAATAGTCTCCCCTTGACGAGATTTCAGCTGAGGTAATAAAGCGTGCAAATGGTACAGTCCATCTGCATCTATCACTAACGGACATTGAGTATTCTCCAGAAAATCGGCAATGACTGGCTCTAGAGAGGATTTTCTACCAATGCCTGGGCCGACTCCAACCCCATTATACTCACTCAAAGATAATAAAGAGGCGCAGTCATTGAGGTGAAAAGAGCCGTCTTTTGATGGACATATTGAAAAAGTCGCTTCTATTACATTACTTGCAACTATTGGATGAATTTCCTCAGGTATAGCAAGTGTAACAAGACCAGATCCTGCTCTATGACAAGACTTCGCTGCCAGAATAGCTGCACCTGTCATTTCTCTAGACCCTGCTAGAATCATAGCTTTTCCATAGGTCCCTTTATGAGAATTTTCCATTCGAACAGGAAGAGTCCTCTTCACGTCATTTTCTTTCCACAAAAAACAATTAGATTTGATTACTTCATGTGACTTATCTGGTATTCCAATATCGACAATATCAAGCTGACCATAATAATCAGCACTTGGATACGTATAAGCACCTATCTTTGGAAGGTGTAATGTAACGGTGTTCTCAGCTCTAACAGCATCTTCAAAGTTCATTCCCCCATCACTTGGTAAACCACTTGGGATATCTACCGAGATAATCTTAGCTGATAATCGGTTTATCATTGGGATGATTTCTTTGTACGGAGAACGAAGCGGTCCTTCTACCCCAGTTCCTAGTAAAGTATCTATGATGACTGTATAAGTGGGTAAACATGAGACAAGCGCTTTTTCACTATATTGCTGTAGTTGGAAACCTGAACGTTCAAATACATTCATATGATAGAGTGCTTCTCCCTTTATACGGTTTTTACTTGGAATTAACCAGACGTCCACAAAGTACCCTAATTCTAATAGCCCTCTAGCAATGACAAATCCATCTCCACCATTGTTCCCTGAACCAATTAAAACCGTAATCTTATCACCCATACTCAGCTTCGATGTAAGACTTGCTACAACAGCTCGACCAGCATTCTCCATTAATACTTCTCCTGCCAATCCAATCTCCTTCATGGTAAAACGGTCAATTTGGCGCATTTCTTCGCCAGATACCACTCGCATCATCGTTCCCTCCTACCGCACTACAACTATATGAGACAAACTAACACAATATGCAGACTAGCTTGACGAGCTTTCAATAATTACTTGTGCTACCGCATATTCTTTACTGTGAGAAATCGAGACATGAAGCCTTCCAGCAACACCTGCCACTAGTATCGGCTTCCTATTTTCATTATGTAAAATTTCAACATCATGCCAACTATATTTCTTTGAAATTCCAGTTCCCATTGCTTTGACAAAGGCTTCCTTCGCTGCAAAACGACCAGCAATATATTCAACCTGTCTACCTTTAGATAAAGCATGAAAAACATTCAATTCATTTACAGTTAAAATTTTTTCAACAAACCGAGGTTGTCTTGCGATTGTTTTTTCTATACGAGATAGTTCAACAATATCAATACCAATTCCTTCTATCATAACTTCTTTCCTTCCTCTCATATAAATATAAAGATTGTTTCTAATGAGCAACCGCACTACTATCTCTTAATGCTTCTATAGGGTTGATTTCATCCTAGAAAGTGACAAACCGTACGTGGCCATTGCTACTACTTTGGATTACGCTTATATTAAACCAATCACATTCTTGCTATCTAACATCTTACTTATGTTAAAATAGATAGGAAAAATGTACGAAAGGTGGCTAGCTATGTTTATTCGTAATGAAAACTTCTATACTTTTCGTCGGAACTACCCTGTAGTTACAACTCTTGTAGCCATTCATCTTATTATATTTCTTTGGATGAACATCTTACCCGGTTTAGGGGGCAACTGGATTTATCAAAACGGCGTAGGCTTCAACCCTGCTGTAGCCCAAGGGGAGTACTGGCGCTTATTGACTCCCGTATTTATGCATGTTGGAATTGGGCATGTTTTATTTAATTCATTCTCTCTTGTTCTTTTCGGTCCGGCTCTTGAAAGAATGATAGGGTCTGTGAAGTTTACGATTGTCTATTTATTATCTGGTATTATTGCCAATATTGCCACCTACTATTTAGGGGGGCTAACTTATCCACCACACCTAGGAGCATCAGGAGCAATCTTTGGTCTATTCGGAGTGTATCTCTATATGGTTCTTAATAAAAAAGAATTAATTGATCAAGGAAACTCACAAGTTGTTATGACTATTATGGTCATCGGTTTAGTTATGACCTTCGTAAATACAAACATTAACATATTTGCTCATCTATTTGGATTACTTGGCGGTGCTGCTCTTGCACCTATTTTCTTAATGAAGGCAAAGCCATATTCATATTACAGTCACGTTCACGACCCAGATGAAGTAACCTTTAATCCAAATCGTTGGAAAAGAAGAAGACGGATGAACCCTCAGACAACCCAAAAAATTATCTGGATTGGATTCGGGATTCTTGTTGCTGTCGGTTTAATCGTGAGATTTTTATAAATACGCAAAAAAGCTTTACCTTTAGAGATGTAAGGTAAAGCTTTTTTCTGTTCCTATCATCCTTGGCTACCTTCTTCATTCTTCTTAAGAAAGAACTTTTGCCTAATCCCTCGAACGACAATACCATACTTCGGAGAGAACAAGAATGCTAGAACAAATAAGATCGATGCGACAAGTACAATTGATGCACCTGTTGCTACATCGTAAATGAAGGAGTAATACACACCTACAATCGCAGAAATGACTCCAAAGACAGCTGAAAGAACAATCATCGTTGAAAGACGATTTGTTAATAGATACGCTGTTGAACCCGGGGTGATTAACATTGCCACAACTAAGATAATCCCAACTGATTTTAACGAAGCTACTGTTACTAATGCCAAAACAAACATTAGCAAATAGTGAATTAGTTTTGTTGGTAAGCCTATTGCCTGTGCCATAATTGGATCAAATGTACTAACTAATAATTGCTTATAGAATAGAGCAATTAATATTAGTACAAGTACACCAATGCCAATCGTTAACTGTAAATCAGCAGTTGAGACAGCTAATACGTTACCGAATAAAATATGCCATAGATCGACCCCAGTCCCTCTATTAAAGGTAATGAGGATAATACCTAGAGCAAATGCAGCTGTAAACATAATTCCAATCGATGAATCATGCTTTATTCGACTGTTTTGCGACACATAACCAATCGCTAAAGCAGTAATAATACCGGTAAACACCGCACCAATAAAATAACTCGTTCCAATCATATAAGCGATTACGACACCTGGAAGAACGGCGTGAGAAATTGCATCCCCCATAAGAGCCATTCCCCTTAAAATTATAAAACATCCGACAACGCCACAGATAATACCTACAAGAATACCTGCTAACATAGCATTTTGTAGATATTGATATCGACCAAGGGCGTCTAAGAAGAATGAAATGTTTTCCATTAGCCACCCACCACCATTGTTTCACCATCATTAGAGACAAATGTCACTTTTCCCTTATAGGCTTTTTCAAGGTTTTTCATATGAAAAACCTCATCAGTTTTTCCATAATCAATAAGCTCTTTGTTTATAATAATGAGACTATCAAAGTAATCCTTCACTTTATTTAAATCATGGTGTACAACAAGTAACGTTTTCCCTTGCTTTTTTAAGTCTTTTAATATGTTAATAATGATTTTTTCAGAGGTCATATCAATACCCGCAAATGGTTCATCTAAGAAGAATAAATCTGACTCTTGTGCTAGCGCTCTTGCTAAAAACACGCGCTGTTGCTGTCCTCCTGATAATTCACCTATTTGCCTTTTACTAAAGTCGAGCATTCCTACTTTCTCTAAACAATTACGTGCGATTTCACGGTCGTTGTTTCCAGGGCGTCTCCACCAAGATAAATGTGGGTACCTTCCCATAACAACAACGTCCTCTACCAAAACAGGAAAATCCATATCTATGTTACTACGCTGTGGTACATATGAAATTCTCTTTCTAGATTTTTTTATAGAATTACTAAAGATTTTCATTTCTCCACTTTTAGTAGGAATAATCCCCATAACTGACTTTATAAATGTCGATTTCCCTGCACCGTTTGGTCCAATAATTCCTATTAATTCTTGATTAGGTAATGATAAGGAGCTAATATCAAGTGCTTTTTCATCATAATAGTAAACTGCTAAATTGTTAATCTCCACACTATGATTTGTCATTTCTTTCTCCTTTCTCAAGAAGTGCAATAAAGGTGCCTATCAGGCACCTTTATATATCATATGCTTATCGGGCTAATCCTGCAACAAACACTTCTACATTACGCTTTGTCATTTCAATATACGTCTCAGCACCACTTCCCGCAGCACCTACCGCATCCGTATAGACTTCCCCTGCAATTGGAATTCCTGCTTCATTTGCTACAGTCTCCATATAGCGTTTGTCTACAGTTGACTCTACAAATACCGCATGAACGTTACGTTCTTCTACTAACTCTACAATACGTGATATTTGTTGAGGTGTACCCTCTTCACTTGAATTAATTTCCCATACACCTTCTGTTTCAAAACCATAGCTTTCTCCAAAGTACTTAAATGCATTTTCTGTTACAACAATGACACGTTGCTCTTCTGGAATTTGTTGTACTTGCTCTTCAATCCAAGCATCTAGTTCTTCTAATTCCGCAATATATGCATCTGCATTTTCACGGTATGTTGCTTCACCATCAGGATCTCTTTCTATTAGGTCACTTACAATGTTTTCTACATAGATTATTACATTCTTAGGACTTAACCAAGCATGAGGATCGTTCTCATCATCACCAACTAGCGGGATTGGTGTCACTCCATCAGAAACAGTTACGATATCGGTGTCTGAAACATTTGATACGACTCTCTCTAACCATTCCTCCAAATCTAAACCATTTACATAGAATACATCTGCGTCACTTAGCTTTTTAAAGTCACTAGGAATCGGCTCATATTCATGTGGTTCTTCTCCAATTGGTACTATATACTCAACTGTTCCACGGTCACCAACTACTTGTGAAATGATATCCCCTAAAACTGAAAAACTCGTAGTAATCTCTAGACCTTCATTACTTACCTCAGTAACCACTTCTTCATTGTTTGTGTTTGCATCTTCGTTAGTTGTTCCTTCATTTGATGTTTCCTCAGAACCGCACGCAGCCATTAGAAATCCTAAAACTGCCACTACACTAATCATTGTTAACATTCTTTTCAACATGTAATTTCTCCTCCATTCATTTAATTAAATAAAATAAGTAGATTCATTGACTGTTACCTCAATAATACCTCCTTATTTGTCCACTACTAATTCTTTTGCACTTAGGCAACTTTTAGGGCAAAAAAATAACTCTTTACTATTTATTCGTCTTTAATAAAAATTGTGCCTACTCATTCTTTAAAACTGCTAATTTTTTAAACTACTGGTAATAGTTTCTCTTGTAAAAATATTTTTAGACGAGCTAACTTTATTGCCCTTGTGCAACTTCTATTCTTTCATAGATAGTTTCATTTGTCTAGATATTTTTCAATTAAAAAATCGACAAAAATTCACAGAAAAAAGAGGCGTAGATATTACAATATCTTATCACCTCTTTTACAATTATTCATTTTCAAAACATGCATTTTGATTATTGCATGTAAAACAATTAGATAGCATACTACTACGTAATTCGCTCTCCCTTGGTGTATACGTATAGCGGATACCATTTTCTAACGAGATTACTTCAATTCTCTCTGGCACCTCTCCAAAAGCCAACTTTGAGAAATATGTAATAGTACTCCAATAGGAATCAAGCATGTCCTCTTTTACTTGAACTAAGTATTTCTTAACAACATAAGAATTTGGAGACCATGAAGCCACATCAATTGTTAAATTAAAAATACGATTAAGCTTCTTATGACAGGCAGTCACTTTCTCGAATAGAAACAAGGGTGGTGTAGACTCGCATTCTTGCATTAAAAACTGAATTAAGTGATCAATCACTTTGGCGACCGTTGTATAGTAATGTCCCACTGAATTAAACGAACCTTTATCAACATTACCCCAATAATGATTAAATAACTGTAACACTTTCAAAGAAGTACGTTCATGAACATTTAACATGAAAAAATCTGACACTACTTTATTAATAGCTTGTTGTGTAGTTAGAAGCCAGTTATATTGGTTGTCTTCATGATCTAGCTGATTATGATAATAGAAACGGTAAGGACAGGTAATGTAACTGCTAATTGACTCATAATGCAATGCATTTTCTGATAACTCCTGAAGTGAATTTAACAACTTCCGTCCTCCTTTCCTAACAATTCATGTTGTATTTACTACAGTTATTTCTAGAAGCACATTGATGCTGTTCACACTTTCCTATTGCCTGATAGATTGAACACCATGAACGCTTAGCGTAACAAATAGGAATCTCTTGTTCACTCGCTTTCTTTTTTAATACTGTCGATAAATTATGATTAATGTAATCCGTTAATACTAAAATTAAATCAATATGATTCGGAATTTCCTTCTTAACTTGCTGTACCTTTCTACCATTGATATGTATAATTTCCCGAAAACCGATCCCCTCTAATTTACTTGGGATTTTCCCTAAGTGATCCGCTCCAACAATAAGTAATGATGACATAACTCTTCCTCCTCGTATAAATCATCTCCCTAAAGTTGAAAATGATTATCATTTATAATTACATTTTAATTGATACTAATTATCAATGTCAATGATTCATTTTAAAATTTTCAATATTTCTTTGTCTAAAATAAGAAAAATCCCCACTATGAACGGAGGCCACTGAAAAACTTCCGTTTTTTGAGACGAAAGAATGAGAAATAAAAAAGAGACGAAATTATATCCATTAAATGGGTGTATTCGTCTCTTTTTTATTTTATGTAGAGCTAAATTTTTCATTTAGTTAACCTATTAACTTCAAAATCCTTTTCAAATTAACTGTAAATATCGACATAGCTCCTTGTAGTTCCATGCCAATAAGACCCGAAGATGATGCTACATCATACCCGTGTCGGTGTTTTAATTCACTGTTTTTTGCTTCAATTTTATATCTTTCTTTTGATTTTTCTTTAAAATAATCGCTTTCTTGAAAGGCTATTTGTTCTTTGTGTATATTCGATTTAATGCTCACAGAATAAGTCTTACTTTTAGCTCCATCTTTATAACATCCTTCTTTTATAGGACATACCTTACATTTTTCTACATTAAAGTAATATGTGTGTGTTTGATTTGTGGCTACACCTTTTTTTCCAGTTCGTGCTTTCCTAATAGCCATATGTCCAGCCTTACAAACATACATACTAGCATCTTTATTAAACTCAAATTCGTCTTCTTTTTTTCGGTTACCTTGTGTGACAACAGGGTTGAGTTTAGCTATTAACTTCATTTCGTTTGTTTTTGTATATTCAATATTCCCTTTTTCTGAATAGGCGGCATCACCAATCACAGTATCAACTTCCATACCAGCTTCCATACTTTTTTCAATTAAGGTTTCTAATTGCTTTCCGTCATTCTTTTCTCCAGTTGTAACAACAGCCGCAGTAATAATTCTTTCTTCGCTTAAGGCTATGTGTGTTTTGTAACCAAAGAATGAGGAGTCCACTGTTTTATGTCCTGTTTTTGCGTCTTCATCTTTGGATAATTGTAGATGTTCAATATCATCAGCCACAGTTTCTTTAAGCAGGTTTAATTTTTCTTTTACTTTGGGGAATTCACAAATAACCTCTTCTTTTTCAATGACTTTAATCAGCTTTTCACAGTATTCAATTTGATCTTCTAATACATCTGATGTTGTCTTGGTTGGAAATTTACTTTTCATTGTTTCATCTACTTGATAAATCGTCTTTCTTAGGTTTTTAGACCGATCAACCAGCACTTCTTTGGCTGATTTTTGATTGTAACGAGACTGGGTATGGGTAGCATCTACAATAATAGATTTGCTTTTTATAATTTCTTTTTCGATTGCGATCTCAACCGTTTTATTGATTAGCATGTCTAATAAATTTACATCCTTTAATCGCAGTTTTCGAAACTTCGTTAAGGAACTTGGCTCAATAACTGGATCTTCTGGCGCCATATCTAAAAAATATTTGAATGACATATCATATTTTGAGCGTTCGACAATATCAACATCGGATACGTTGTGGATACATTTTAATAATAAGTATTTGAACATGCGAATAGGATGGATCGCATTACGCCCATTATCAAGGCAATATTTATCTACTAATTCTTCATATACAAAAGAAAAATCGACTAAGTCATTTATTTTTCTCAAAACATTATCTTTCGGTACGACTATGTCATAAATCGCCATATAAGGACTTAAATTTACTTGTTGATGTTGAATCAATGTATCCACCCACTCGAATTTGATAATTTAATTATACAGTAAAAAAGATATAGCACTCTCAAATTTTGAGGTACTATATCTTTTTTTTATAATATAGAGACTTTTTCAGTGGCCTCCTATGAACGTAGGGACCTAATTAGTCATACTGCTAATACTTTTCTATTGTTTCTTTTAACACTTGCTTCTTAAGTGGTTTACTTACATAACCGTTAAATCCTAGAGATAGACATTGTTGCTTATCTGATTCAAGGGCATGTGCGGTACAGGCAATAATCGGTGTCTGCTCCCTACCTTCTTCTTTCTCCATTTCACGTATTTTTAATAGACTTTCAAACCCATCCATTATTGGCATTTGGATGTCCATGAACACAAGATCATATTTATTTTTCTTTACTAATTCAAAGGCTTCTAAACCATTTTCTGCGGTCGTTAATTGTATAGCTTCCTTTTTTAGAAACGCTTTTATTAGTGTAAGATTATCGACTGAATCATCAACAATGAGAACTTTCTTTTCTGAAATGTTAGCAGCTGCAGTTTCATTAAGAAGAAAAGATGTTTCGGTAACCTGCGTCTCTGTTGTTTTAGTACTCTCTGCAAGTCTTACTGGAATTGTAAAAGTAAAACAGCTACCTTTTCCTACCTCACTTTGTACAAATATGTCACCTTCCATTAACTTAACAAGTTCCTTTGAAATCGTTAAACCTAAACCTGTCCCACCATATTCTCGACTATTTGATGTATCGACCTGTTTAAAGGAATCAAAAATGTTTTCCAATTGGTCCTCAGGAATACCGACGCCTGTATCGATTACTGAGAAATGTAGAATAGTTCCGTTAACAGATACGTTAATATCAATGGATCCTTCATGTGTAAACTTGACAGCATTACCAATTAAGTTAATTAACACTTGGATTAAACGATTTTGATCTCCTACTATTTTTTTAGGAACATCGTTATCAATATGATGTGTAATGGTTACGTCTTTATTTTTAACAGTCAGTTTAAACATATCGACAGTTTCTTCAATTAGCTTATAAAGATCTAAAGGCTCTGTTAAGACCTTCGTTTCATTAGCTTCCATTTTGGAAAAGTCTAAGACATCATTTATTAACTTTAGTAAATGTTCTCCATTTCTCCTTAACATATGCAAGTATTTTTTCTCATCACTAGATTGGGGTAAATCAGATAATAACTCCTCCACTCCTAGTATCGCATTCATCGGTGTTCGAATTTCATGGCTCATACGTGCTAAAAATTGACTTTTTGCTTGATTAGCTTGTTCCGCCTCTTCTTTTGCATGCTTTAATTCAATTTCTGTTCTATTTCTTGAAACTAAAATAAAGTAAACATTACGCGTAATGAAAAAAGCAGTTACTAAACAAAAAATACTCATAATAGTTACAAAGACGATACGAAGTAAATTCAAGCGACTTGACACTTCGGAAATATTACTCTTTAAAGTTTCAATAGAGTTAGTAGAATCATAGAAAATAATATTACTTATTTCATTTGCTCGTGTTAGAAGTGCATTTAAATTCCCTCTTTCCATTGAAACTTGATAAACTGATCGTATTTCTTCGGGACAACAAAGTGATAATTCTATTGTGTTTAAATACTCTTCAAATGACCTAGTAATATCAAATATTAATGGTACTAGTTCTACTATCTCAAGAGCGTATTTTTGTTCATTATTAGAGTTGTATTCAATTTCTGCTACAAAAGAATTTCTTTCACGATAAACAAGGGGGCGACGTTCGCGGTACGTCCCACCATTTTGTAATATATCTAACGCTTCATCTATAAGTGACAGCTCTTCGTATTATAAGGTTAGCCAGATAAGAAAATATTTCTGGTTGACCTTATTTTATATGGTCTTATTATAACAGTAGCCAGGGTAGAACGTAACTGCTCGTGGGGCATTGACCCCGTCTGCTAAACAGTTCGCCCCCTACTTGTAGAAACATGATTGAGGCTGGTTGGGACCTAGATCTCGTATAACAAGCGAAGCTGTGATACTGCATGGAGGATTAGGGGTTACTGGCAAATCAATAGTTTAGGAGGGAGATTAAAAATGAATCCAGTCATAGGTCTGGATGTTTCAAAGGGAGAAAGTCAGGTTCAAGCATTTCTTGATAAGGGGAATCCATTTCGTAAGAGTTTTAAAATAAGTCATACCTTGGAGGGGCTTGCTTCTCTTAGAGAATTTCTTGAGGAAGTGAAAGAACAATCGGGTGTAAAACCACCAATTATTTTAGAGTCAACAGGGCATTATCAAACACCAGTGGTTCATTACTTAGAGGAACGTGGGTACTTGTTGATTATCATTAACCCACTGATTTCCTATAAGGCGAAAAGTTCGAGTTTAAGGAAGGTTAAGACCGATGCGGTTGATGCTTATCACCTCTGCGAGCTCTTTTACAAAGAAGAGTTAGAACCCTATAAAAAGCGTGGAGTTCAACTCTTAAACCTTCGTAATCTAACAAGACAACATGAAAATATTACAGGTACACTGATTCAAACTAAATTACAATTCCAAGCCATCCTTGACCAAGTATTCCCTGAGTATAGAGGGGTTTTTGGCGATTTATATTCAGTGGTGTCGCTCTTAACTTTATTAGAGTTCCCATCTTCTGAAGATATTCTAAACGTGAATGAAGAGATACTAACTGAAAAGATAAGTGAGCTTTGTAAGAGTCGTTCAATAAGATGGGCAAACGAAAAAGCGAATGAACTTATAGCTGCGGCTAAACGTAATCCATTCGAAAAGACTGTTTACCAAAGCCATATTTTAAGCCTTGGAATGTTCATCAATATTATTCTTCAATATAAAGAGCACCTATCAAAGTTAGAGTCAGAGATAGATGCCCTTGCCAAAGAAATTGAAGAATATAATATTATCAAATCTATCCCTGGTATCGGAGAAAAGATCGCGGCAACGATTATCTCTGAAATTGGTGAGATAGACCGATTTGATAATCCCAAGAAACTTGTAGCTTTCGCTGGTGTTGATCCTAGTGTATTCGAGTCTGGTAAGTTTACAGCTACCAGAAACCGAATTACGAAGCGAGGGTCAAGTAGGCTTCGACATGCCTTATATATGGCAGTCCGCTGTGCCATACGTGATTGTCGCAAAAAGAAGACGAGTGATGAAATCATTCCTCGTAATAAGAAATTACGTGCGTTTTATGATAAAAAGCGTGAGGAAGGAAAACCTTTTAAAGTAGCTGTTATTGCTTGTGTTAATAAGCTCTTACACTGGATTTACGCCCTATTAAATAGCAAGAGTGCTTTCCAAGATATAGCCTAAACTCTATATATAACTAAATAGAACAAAACCTTCCAATAAAATAATATAGGAAGGTTATTTGGTATGTCTATTTTTAGTATAGCATGTGGTTTTTAAGATTTTTATAGAAAAATATTGACAAACTATTAGCTGGTTTAGTAATACTATTTCGAACAACTCGAATATCTCTAACATCCTCTGCTGTACTAACCTTTTCCAGCCCTAATTGCAATTGTAGAATTTTTTCTTGAATAATTCGTCCTAATGTCATTCTCGCCTGTTCATTATACAAAGTATCTTCATATGCCTTTGAATATTTCTTTTCCCAATATATATTTGTTCCGATTAATAGAACTAACGAGAATATAAATGTTAACGTCAATATCATGACATAACGTAGGATAGGTTCTTTTAAAAGAGTTTTCATGAGTATCTCCTACTAGCTTTCTATTGTATTTGTTAAGCCTAACCCGTGTTTCTCTAAAATTTCCTGTCCTTCTTTTGAGTGGCTGAAATCAATAAACTTCTTGGCTAGTTCAGGATATTCTGTGAATGAAAGGCGAGTCATGATTAGTCTATTAGGACTTACTACGTCATGACTAATTGGCAAAACTGTCACATCATCATGAGAGTCATATGTATAGACAGAAGCATACCAATTTAAAACAACATCAGCTTCTTTTTTAACTAGTGTTTCGTTTAAATCCTTGCTATCTGGTGTAAGTCTTCTTGTATTATCTATTACTTCCTCAAAAATCCCGTACTCTTCAAGTATTACTTGGGTTTCCTGACCTATTGATGCACTTTCAGGGTTACCAAGAATTACATAATACTCTGGATTTGCTAGCACACGTAAATCGTTTGATATGTTCTTTGGGTTCCCTTTTTGGACCATTAGCGTTGCTATGTTATACCCTACATGCTGCTCATAATCGACTAAACCTAGTTCCCTCATTCTCGGAAGAAAATTCTCATTACCTGAAAAAAAGATATCTCCGTATTGATTATGCTCAATACTCTTCGCTAACGTCCCTGAGCCACCTTTGCTAATCATAATCGTACAGTCTTCCTGTTCACAAAACGTGTCAGCAAGTTCAGTTACAGCAGGTGCCATAATAATCCCTGTATAAAGTAATAGCTCCGGCTTTTTCTGTTCTTTGGACAAACAACCGGTTAAAGAAATTACTAGAAACATGAATAATATCAGTCGTGAAATATTTATTATCATATGTGCTCATCCTAATTAAATATAGTTTAAAATATTCATAATTTGCAATTACCTATATTTTAACAAATTATTCCTTAACAAAAGGTGACATTTTTCTTACTTTTCATTTTCTCCCTTTTTTACTTTTTAAAGATGAACCTGTCACCATGATAAAACCACCTCTAGAAATCTCCAAAGGTGGTTAAACAATCAATTAATATTTCTTTAGTAAATACCGTAACGGGATAATTGATACAAGAACAATTAGTAGTGCTGATGGTGCTGCTAAGTGATAGATGGCTTCTGATGCTTCAAAGTATACCCGAACAGCTAATGTATCAAAACCTGGCGGTCGTAACATAAGAGTCGCCGGTAACTCCTTAATGGAACTAACGAATACCAGTGCTCCACCAGCTAAAACACCAGGGAGAATCGTTGGTAAGATAACTTTAAACATGACCTTCCAAGGTGGGTATCCTAAGCTACGTGCTGCTTCATCTATACGTGGTGATACAAGGCTTAATGATGCCTCCCCTGCTTGCATTGCCTGTGGTAGGAACCTGACAACAAAGGCTAACGCAACCATGTAGAATGTATTATATAGAGCAGGGATATGGTTATTAAAAATAAAGACAAACCCTAAAGCAACGATTACCCCTGGTAGAGCATATCCTGCATAGCTTAATCTATCGATACTACTTGAAATCACTGAAGGGTATCTAGATTTCAGATAAATTATTGGCATTGCTAATATCATACATAACAATGCTGCAAACCCTGATACTTTTAAGCTATTCCATGCAAATCCGAAGAAGCGATCATCTAGTGCACCCATTCCGATACCGATAATGGACCAATAGATAAGAACAGCGATTGGAATTACCACTGATAAGATTAAGACTGCTATGACAAAGAACATCGCTAAAGGCTTCCATTTTCCTAGAGAAAGAATATCTGGTGCTCTATATGTATTAGATGTTTGATAATACTTATTCTTCTTTCTTGTACGTGCCTCAATCCATAATATAGCAACAGTCAATACAATTAAAACTAAGCTTAATACAGAAGCAGATGCAGTATCAAACCCTGCCCTTTGGAAGTAAATTGCTGCAGTGAAAGTAACATAACGTAGCATCGCAATTGCACCGAAGTCAGATAGAACATACAGTGAAATAAGGATAGCCCCCGCACCAATAGCTGGCCTTAAAAACGGTAAGTTTACCTTCCAAAAGATTTGTGATGTTGTCATCCCTTGGGAACGGGCCACTTCTTCAAAATTTCGATTCATCTTACGTAGGGATGCACTAGCAATCAAAAATACATAAGGATACGTAAACATCGTTAATACGAAGAAAACACCCCAAAATGAATAAATATTAAGTGGATAATTACCAAAGGTATCAACAAGCCATGGGATTTCTCGCCATACATCTCGAGCCCAACCACTCGGACCAAAAGCAATAATATAAGTTACCGCACCTACGTACGGTGGAATTACTAACGGAAGTGCTAATACCCATTGCCACATTTTTCTTCCCGGTAAATCTGTTCTTACAACAATCCAGGCCAGTGATACACCTAACGCTACTGCACAAGCCGTTACTGCAAAAGTTAGAGAGAAGGTGTTCCAAAGAAGTTGAGGAATTCTTCCATCTAGTAAACGCATCCATCTGTCGACTCCCGCAAAAAGAGAACGCCATACAACATAAATAATTGGAATCGACATAACTAGTGCTACTACAAGTCCAAATAATAGTAATACTGGACCTGGAGGATTCCCACTCCAAATGTCAAACCATTTTCTCCTAAAGAAACGGAGAATGGTTGGGGAGCTATTCTCCCCAACCTTGGCATTTTGATCGCTATTTAATTTATCATTATTTTTGCTATCATTATTCATGATGCCCTCTCCTAAATTACAAATTACCGTTCTATTATCTTAATTCAAGGTCTAAACCAGATACTTCAACAAGTTCTTTTGTCCCCTCAAAGAAGTTTCCAAGTTCTTTGATTGGCATTTCTTGAACCTTTAAGTCAGTAAAATTCACAACATGCGGTTCTACCTCAGGTGGGTAAACAGCACCGTATTCTGCATTAATTAATTGCTCTAATGATTCACCAACAAACGCTACTTGGTTCTCAGGTAATAACACCCACTCAAGGAATGCTAATGCGTTTGTTTCGTTTGGTGCACCATTAACAAGACCTACGCCAGCAGCGTTAGCAATTACACCCATTTGACCTTCTTCTTGGTCAAGGTAGATGAAACCAACGTTGTTATCACTTGGCTCTAATAGCTGTTGGTGGAAGTAATAGTTATTCACTAAACCGAACGCATGTTCACCAGCACCTACTGCACGACGGATATCACCATGTCCTTGATAAATACCAGCTGCATTATCTTTAATTGCAGTAATCCACTCGGCAGTTTTTTCATCGCCCCACTCATAGCGTAGTGCTGAAACGTTTCCTAACATACCACCGTTACCACCACGAGTTATAGCATATCCATTTTCTACTTCTGCCCATTTTGCATCAAATAAATCTTCAATGCTCTTTGGCATTTCTTCTTCAGTAATCATATCTTTGTTATAGATAAATCCACGTGAACGCGCTGAAATTGCGAAGTATGCATTATCATCTGCACGGAATTCTGAAGGAATTGAATCAATACCTTCTGGGTTAGTTCCTGTTAATAATCCCTCATTGTGTAAATAACCAAGTGCTCCAAGGTCATTTGAAATATAAATATCAGCTTGTACGTTTCCTGCTTCTTCTTGAATCTGAAGAGGATCTGCTCCGTGAAGAGCTACTACTTCAACACCAGTTTCCTCTTGGAATTTATCAAGAAGTGGTTGTACGAAATTTTCGTTACGTGCTGAGTATACTACAAGTTTACCATCTAATTCTACTACTTCTTCTTCTCCCGCGTCTTGCGTTTCCTCTGTTTCTGATTCTGCTTCATCTGGTTGCTCTTCTGTAGTCGCATCATTTGATTGACCGCAAGCTGCTGCAATCAATAAAGTAAATGAAATTAGACCAAACAACATAAATTTTAATGCTTTACTCATCGTGTGTTTCCCCCTAATTTATTAAAAATAATAATATCATATCAGTTAAAAAGAATGAAACTCATTCTCATCAACTTCACATTTCGAAGTATACTAGTATTGATAATCATTGTCAACAAAGTTTTTAAAATTCTTTTCAGAAATTTACAGAAATCGTTTTTTTCTATTCGAATTACATAGCCAGTCAATTATCGTTAGTCATAACATAGAAAAAAACACATAAAAAGCCAGCCCTCTTAGATATAGGACTGACTTGTATAGATAATTTGTTAATCAACTAATGCTACTAGCTCTGGCTTAATATCAAATGAAACAACCGAGCCAATTTCAATGTCTCGCTCTATAGGAGCGTATACGACCATAGGTTCCGCAGGTAGACCTTCTGAATTAAGTAGCACCTCTACCTCTTGATACTCTCCACTATAAGTAACACGTTGCACGGACCCAGCATAACGACCTTTTTCAACTAGTTGACAACCCTCTGGTCGGATTGAAATTTTAACATCTTCAAGTGTCTTCTCTGTTTGCTCAGGTAGGCAGACTTTACCTATATGTGTATCTACATGCTTTAAATCTGGACAAAGTTTTCCAGTAAGTAAATTTGTTTTGCCAACAAATTGTGCAACAAAACAGTTCGTTGGACAACGGTACATTACTCTAGGTGCTGCTATTTGCTGTATTACCCCTTGATTCATGACAACAACACGATCAGAAACAGCAAAGGCATCCTTCTGATCATGTGTAACGATAATCGCAGTTGTATTTGCACGTCGAAGAATTGTCGTTACATCATAACGCATTTTCTCTCTTAACCCAGCATCTAAATTACTAAATGGTTCATCCATCAATACAACATGCGGCTTTGGAGCTAATGCTCTTGCAAGGGCAACACGCTGTTGTTGACCACCAGACAACTCACTTGGAAAACGTTTTCCAAACTCCGCCAATCCAACAAGCTCAAGCACCTCTTCTGCACGTTGTTTCTTTGCTTTCGTTGACCATTTATTTAAACCGAACATTACATTTTTCTCAATCGTTAGGTGGGGAAACAAGGCATAATCTTGAAACACCATACCAATCCCTCGCTTTTCAGGAGGAACTGAACGACGGTCGTCATATACAATTTGCTCACCAATTCGAATTGAACCACTTGTTGGCTGTTCAAATCCTGCTAACATACGCAATGTTGTAGTTTTCCCGCAACCACTTGGACCAAGAAGAGTAATGATTTCCCCTTGCTCAATATCTAAATTAATATTATCAACTGCTGGTTGCAATGTATTATGAAATAATTTCGTTATATTAGATAAATGTATAAAACTCATAACAGACCTCCAAGGAATTTAATTTCCTTACACCAATCATGTGAGAATGATTTTCATTATGAGTAATTGTATCACAAGCGGCCCATTTCTTCAATATTTTTAATAGAAAGGATTTGAGTTTTCTGACATTTTACTTATCTACCAATTTTCTTCTTATGGTGATATCCTCTCTGACCCGTACTTTGAATTTCCACATCAACATCAATATCTATTATAGATTCTCTCCAACCTTCTTCATTCCAGTTAAGAGTGTCGAAGAATTCTGGAGTCATTGCCCAGACACGATGTCCTAGAAGCCATGGTTCTACGTTAATTTCTTTCATCTCTTCAATCGTATCTTGTAAATCTCTTTCAATTTTTTCGTTCAATTCTCTTTCAACTTTTTTGATAAAATTGGTTGAATCTCTTTGCTCGATATTTGTTATTTCCTCAATTGCCCCTGATCCACTTATTTCTATCTTATATTTTATTGGTTTAGTTTTTTCGTAACTAACTTTGCTGATAAGATCTATCCTACCTACTGAAACTGTTACCTTGTCACCTTGTTCCTCTATTACAATAGAATGATTCTTCCCTATAATTTCATCTTCCCGGAGCAACACATTAATAGAGGCCTTATCTTTTTTTAATTTAGCTACTAAATCATAGTCTTTAAAAATCGCCGCCCCCTCAATCGTAACCGTTTCACTTTCTAACCTTGCTAACGGTAATGAGGCGGCTCCTGAAATCATATTACTATTACGTAAAAACTCCAAAAGCATTATCTCATCAGCACGACCTATTCGTTGGCCAGCTCTAAAGAAACGATCTAAATAAAGAGCTGGTAGTCGGACTAAAGGTGACTCTGTTTTAATAAACTCTCCTGATTCTACACCTTCAATAATGACTACATAGAGTTGATTAGCCATTGCTGAATTTCTATCTAATAAATCTAAAACCTCTTTTAAATGATTGTTGGCAATGGCTTCTGAAACGGCAATAGCTTTTAAATGTCCGAAAAACAATACTGTTGGTGTCCGAGATTCTAGTTCAGTAATTGCTTCCCATAAACTATCTGCCTCACTAGAGAATGTTTCAAAGTCACGGCCAGATGGACCAACACCTGTACCACCGTCTCTTCCATGACCTAATACCGGCAATTGAATAGTCACTTTATACAAATTCTCTTCTCCTATATCAATTGCCATCCCTAAAATCATCGAACGTTGGTCAAGCTCTCTTGAATCAGGAACACAGCTTGAAAGAAATACTACTAGGATGCTAAGAAAAAGCAATACTCCTTTATGCTTCATAACTCTTATCACCACTCTTCTTTTTTAGCAATAAAAATATGAGCAAACTAATTGGGACGACGAGAGAAAAAACGATCGTATTAAAATTGTGAATTTTTACACTCCTATCTACATAAGTAGGCAACATCATAAC
The DNA here is from genome assembly GCF_002335805.1 of Bacillus sp. FJAT-45350. Classification (NCBI taxonomy): domain Bacteria; kingdom Bacillati; phylum Bacillota; class Bacilli; order Caryophanales; family Bacillaceae; genus Bacillus; species Bacillus sp. FJAT-45350. The sequence continues at coordinate 3,120,559 of NZ_NISU01000001.1, forward strand.
CAAGAAGAACACGATGATATGTGTACCTATGTTTCCTAAATGACGATTCAACTTCGGAATCGTCTTATGATATATATAGGTTAAAAACCAAACATGAATCGTGTAGATTTTATAAAAGCCATATAACCAGAAACTTAAAAAGAATAAATCAAGACGCTCAAACATCGCTGACTCACTTTTAAATGATTGAATTAAAGCAATAAAAGGTGAAACTAAGTTTATCGTTTCTTCAAAACCAAAAGTTCCAATTGTTACTATGCTCAGTGATACATAGGTAATGACAACAAAAGTAAGACCAAAGCTCATTGATGTAAGAAGTCCTTGACGCTGTTTAACGTAAGCTACTAGGCCAAATAGTGGTAAAATCCCTCCGTACCTTGCCATATCTGATACTGCTCCCTTTAACATTACAGTTAAGTCTACAGAAACAATTGGAGGAATATATATCCACCTAAAAAAATCACTAAAACCTAGGAAAATAATGACTGTTAGAATTAAAAACTCAAAAACAAACGTTAAAACTACAAAACGACCGATCGTCTCTATACCGTAATAAACCCCAATCGCTGATACAACCATAAATGTACCAATGTATAACCACATCGGAGTATTGGGTAATAAGTATGTTTCTACTATTAGACCCATCCCGTTTACAAGGACCCCACCAGCATAATACAAGCTAATGACAAGATATATCGAGATAAACCAGTATACCCATCTCCATACACTACTTTTTAAAATACCAAAAAAGTCGTGGCTGTTATACTTTTTCATAAATGCACTTAATAATATAAACAGCAAAAAATATGGAAGCGCGGCAATAGGAAGTTTCAGCCATGAGCTTCGAACTTCTTCTCCAGATACAAATGGGAGAAAGCCCAGACCCATACTCATAGTTGTAGAAACAGTAAAAGCAAAAATGGTAAACCCTCTAATCCCTTTGTTCGAACTTTTCATTTTCGGCCTTCACCTACCCCCGAATTCTTCTTCTTAATCCGAACAATCATATTAATAAATTCCCTGAAGTTAAAGGGGGCCATTGGCGATAGAAACGGCTTATTCATGGAAGTTAATGCACACAGATGCATTGCTAGTACGCAAATCGCTAATGTTAGCCCATACATACCTAATAGGCTAGCAGCTAATAAAAACAGATATCGGATAACCCTCCATGATGAAGCAAGTTCCCATGATGGAGAAGTGAAAGCGGCTATTGCTGTAAAGGCTATAACAATAACCATCGTGCTACTTATAATCCCTGCTTCTACCGCTGATTGTCCAATAACTAACCCACCAACTATACCAATTGTAGGCCCAATGAAACTCGGCAGACGAATACTTGCTTCGACAAGAACATCAAGAGCAAACATCATTATAAATGCCTCAATTGCAGCAGGGAACGGAATATTGTTTCGAGACTCAGCCATTGTTAATGCCAGAGTGGTTGGAACCATCTCTGGATGAAAGGCCACTAATGCCACGTATAAAGCTGGAAACGTTGTTGCAATTATTAAACTAGATATTCGTAGCATTCTAATAAAGAAAACATGCCATGGAGAACCTTCATCGTTATCATCACTTCGTTCATAGAAAGACCACATAGTAGCCGGCAAAATCAAACTAAAGGTAGAATTGTTAATCGCGATGACAATTTTCCCTTGAGATAAAGCATAAGCAACTTGGTCGGGACGCTCTGATTTTTGAAACTGCGGAAACAATGAGTTTGGATGTTCAATTAGCGACCGTTCAAGTGCATAAGAGCTTATCAAAAAGTCGTTTTCATACTGCGGTATTTTCTTTAGTACTTCCTCAAGAACCTCATTGTCTACATACTCTTCTAAGTACATAACAGCCACCGCTGTATGTGTTAATGAACCGACATGGAACTGCTTCACCTTTAATCTAGGATCCACTATAATCCTACGAACAAGACCTACATTTGTACGACTGTCTTCAATAAAGCCTATTTTCGGTCCATAAACCTGTTGCTCCGTAGTCGGTTCAGATAATGACCTCTTTTCTAATTTTTCTAATGACAAAACAACCGGTTTCTGATCAGATATTTGACAAATAACATGGCCTTGTAGGCAAAGTTGGATTAAGTCAGGCCAGGAATCTACGGTTATATAGTTGACCTCATAGTTCAAAGAGCCTACATGTGTTAACTTTTCATGTGGATTTTTCTCTCCATGGTTTACAATTGGTCGAATGACAGCCTCTTCCATCCTGTCTGCATCAATTAGACCTGCAACATAGTAGAAAAATACCTTTTGACCTGATGGTAACTCCATTGAACGAACACTAAAATCATCACTGTTATCAAACACGCGTTCTAATATCACCTTTAATTCTTCTACAGAATTGGGCAGTATATTAAGCTCAGTAATCCCTATCTTGTATCTAAGAAAATCATTATAATCGTGCTTCGTAAAAGTACTTGTTTGGGCTTTCCTCTTCTTCATTAGCCTTCGTAACATTGTCTTCACGCCTTACTTCTAAAGTACTATTTGGTAACTTTAGTATGTAAAGTAATAAACAGGACTATTCTAAAATAAACTATTTTTTTCTTGTAAAGCACATAAAAAAAGCCATCCAATTGGACGGCTTTCATGTAAAAAATATATTTGTATATTTATTAACGACTCTTTACAAGTAGATTAACAGCTTCTTTAATTGTTTCCTCAGTATTTTCGCCACTCTCTATTTGTTTACGAATACATGTTTCTAGATTTGTACTAACGACAACCCCTATTGCTCGGTCTAATGCATTACGAATAGCTGCCATTTGACCAACAATATCCTGACAATCTTTTTCTTCTTCCATCATTTTCAATACACCACGAACCTGACCTTCTACACGCTTTAATCTATTTTTCACTTTATCATCATACTGCATATTCATTGAAATGCCTCCAGTCAAGTCTTTTATATCTTATTATACACTAAACCTACTTGTTTAGCATTGGTTTAAAGACTGCTTTTTCTAAATAAAGATAGTTGAATAATGTTTCATTAAAGTGTCTCCAAACTGCACTCTTTTTATACTCATACCGGTATAGTTAATATAGAAAGGAAAATCTCCTTTTTGCATTTACAATCTTGGTCATGAATAATCCAAGCGTTGCATAAGGATAAAACAAGCTATCATGAAATGAGGGTACACTGTAATGCTAAAAGCGATACACGCTCTATTCATCGGGTCTTTCATTATTAGTATTGGCATTAATAACTTCTTCCTCCCCTATCATATCTTAGACGGAGGAATTATTGGATTAGCCCTGCTCCTCCATTACCAATGGGGGTTCGGAGTTGGGTTGACCATCATTATAACGAGTATTCCAATTTACTTTTTCGCTTGGAAACGATATCGCTATTTCTTTTATAACAGCATAGCAGGCCTAGTTGTTTCAGCTCTTTTTATTGACATATTTGCTTTTATTAAATTAGATTTCTTACAATTTGGTCCACTCTCCTCTGCCATTATAGGTGGACTCCTATTAGGAATTGGTGTTGGGATTATGTTCAGAGTGGACATTAGTACAGGGGGATTAGACCTCTTTGCTCAGATGCTTGCTGATTCTTTTCGTGTAAATATAGGAATTATGGTATTCCTCGTTGATCTGCTAGTCGTTGCATCAGGCATTTTTGTCGTTACTCCAACAGAAATACTACTTTCTACAATTGCTGTAACAGCCACTGGATTTGCAACAATGCTTATGACCCTCGATAACTTTTCAACAGCATCTGGACATAACTTTACATAATTTCGACAAATCATTCCCCAGGAAAACATTATTCTATTTCCTAAGGAATAATTTGACGAATAAAAGAACAAGGCAGTCTATAGGAAATGACCTATGGCTGCCTTGTCCCCTCTATTTAATTATTTACTCCATTTACTTTAATCGAAGTATCAATAGGTTCATCCATATGATATGAACCAATAACGTTCAAATCTAGTCCTTCAAACATTACAGTCCTAATCCCATATGAATTTGCTGTAAGCAATATAGCATCTATCATTATCTGTCCATCAATCTGGTCTAAAGGATAATGTGAAGTTAAATTAATCGTTACTACGTCATCCTCACCTGCAACTTCTACAATATCAATGTAAGCAGGAATCGACGGTGCATACCCTAGTGAATAGTCACCATCCTTCATAAGTTCCAACGTCTCTTCAATAGAACCTACTTCACTTGTACCTCTCGCACGAGGTACTAGAAAGGGCATTCCATTATCGGAGTAATAGACATAGTACCCCCGCGGCTTACGATTGAGCTCTATCACTGAAATCTCCCCATAATTTCCAAGTTGAACCCCTGGTTGACCGTCCGTTGTAAATTCTGCCTTCCTATACCCGAGAGGCGCAAATGTTTCCTCAATTCCCTGTGTAAACATCTCGATATCTGCTGTACCTGTAGGAACGGCATCACTCCGTATGTCAACAATAATGGTCAATTCTTCGTCTGCTGATTGACTATAGGTAGCACCCATGAGAGGAGATGGATTTAACCCATAAATTTCTCCTGTGAATTCAGTAAGTAATAATTCAATTTCAGCAACTTCATCTAGTGAAGACTCTCTAATTACCGTTACTGGAACTACAAGTCGAGCATCTCGGTCTGTTAATACAAAGGGTATCCCTTGAGTTCCTTTTAACAGCTCACTTTCTCTGACAGCCCCTACATAAGTAGTTTCGTTCATGACGGCAGTAGTATTCTCATGATCTTCATCTGCCATTGTTATTGCAACATCTTGAGATCGATACTCCATAACTTCTGCTATATCTTCTGCCGGTAAGGCTTCCTCGCTATTTTGAATCATGGAAGGAAGGATGATAATAAGGAGAAGGATAGCAGCTGCACTTGCCAAGGTTGGCACCATCCAGCTCTTATTTCTTTTACGCTGTTCGCCTTCATCTATTCTTTTCTTAATATTTTGTAAGATAACTTCTTTAGATCGTTCATCTTTTAAAGTTGGCATTTGCTTTAATAATGCTTCTACCTTTTCTTCTTCCCTGTTATGTTGATTTAGTTTCACAGCTGTCCCTCCTTTACTTCTGGCAATCTTGGTTGTTGTAGTATGTCTTTCAAGGATTTTATCGCACGATGTTGAGTTGTCTTTACTTTACTCTCTGACCATCCGAGGATTTCAGCTGTTTCATAGATAGATAGAGCTTCAATATACCTAAGAACGATGACTTGTTGTTGGTCAACCGTACATTTCTGAAGCCCTTTATATATTTGTCGTATTTCGTCCCGTTTCGTTACAATTTCTTCTGGAAGTGGGGCATCATCCCTAATGTCTATTTCGTCAATCGAACCAACTAACCCAAACCATTTACGCTTTTTTCGATTTTGTTTTCGAATATAATCTATCGTTACGTGTCTTGCCACTGAATATATCCACGTCTTTTCACTACTTTTCCCTTCAAAATTTTCAAACGATTGCAGTACCTTTATATATACTTCTTGTACGAGCTCTTCTGCAGTTTCACGATGCCGTACCATATAGAAAATAAATTGAAATAACGATTGATGATATGTTTCAAACAATCGTTCAAACGCGTCCTCCAAAAGAACACCCCCTTGTGATAAAAAATGAATAACTCAAAAAAAGCTCAAAAAGAATGTACTTTTTGAGCATTAGGCCTTGAGCTTTACGAGATTAGGTGCGGACCTATATACCAATATAAAAATCCATATATCAATCCAAATACTAAAATTAAGATAAACAAAGCTCTGTTAGACAGCTTCTTTTTCAAGATATTCACCTTCCCTAGCTTAACTATCTTTCATTATACCACGCTAGAAGAATTTTTCTCATGTTCTACGAGAAAACTTTTCAACAGTTAGGTGTAAATGCCTTGTTTTGGGTAAAATATAAATGGATAATAAAAGTAGGACTCTAATCGTGAGGTGAAAAAGATGAAATTACTTGTTGTTGCTATATTATCTACTCTATTTTTTATTAGTGTATACTTTCACTACTATATTGACTTCACTCAGCTTACATTACTGAAGCAAGGAGAGAAAATAGAGTCAAAGACAACCACTAAAGAAGTGGAATTTGAAACCTACGAAGTCACAGCATACACAGCCGGAGCCGAAAGTACGGGTAAAACTCCAGCTCACCCAGCTTATGGTATTACCGCCTCTGGTACAACTGTTGCAGAAAATCGTACAATTGCATGCCCTCCCGAGATTGAATTTGGTACAAAAGTATTTATCCCTCACTTTAACGAGACATTCATATGTGAAGATCGAGGAGGTCTAATTAAAGGGAAAACACTAGATATTTATATGGAAGATGTGGAGGACGCGCTTCAATTTGGAAGAAGACAATTAGAAGTAAAAATTATTAATGAATAATAAAGAGAACTGAACAAGCCTTCAGTCATTCTAAATTATTATTTACTTGCCTTTTTGTACTTCCTTTCAACTTACCTGTTTGATACTCGACAACCCATCGATGAACTAAACCGACACTAAGTACATACCTTCTAGCTATTAAAGACTTATTTCCTGATTCCATTGCCTCTTTCACAATCTTTACTTTAAAATCCCTTGTATACCTTGATCTCTTTGTTCGCTCATCCCTCATCCCTCTACTCCTCAGCTCCTTAGTTTCATATAACTATATCACTTTTGTAAACGCTTACATATTGTTAATTATGAAAAAACAACCTTATTGTACAAAGGTCATTTTTTTAAAAACATCTTTTATGTTTCAACTATAGCCTAAAAAAGTTAATATGACTGAATTTTAAAAAAATATAGACAATTTGTCAAGTGTTTCTATATTTCAATTGTATTAAATAGTAGTCCAACCCAAGTTACATGTATCCTTACGTTTGTAAAGCGGTTTACTACTGTTTTCTTACACTATTAATGTATGTAAGAAAATATACCGCCTTTACAAAATTTCTACTTTCACCTTTAGAATACGCCTTTCCTCTGCTCCTGTTATCGTAATTTTCAAGTGTTCATATTCAAAAACTTCATTGACTGAAGGAACCTCTTGAAATTCTTCTACTAACCAGCCACCTACTGTGTGACTAGAGCTCTTAGGTAACTCCATGTCAATCACAGCTGAAAAATCATCTAATGGATAATCCCCGTTAAACTCATAAACATTTGGAGAAAGCTCGGACATTTCTTTTATCTTTTCATCATGTTCATCCCATATTTCCCCTACTAACTCTTCTAGAATATCTTCAAGAGTGATAATACCTGATGTTCCTCCAAACTCATCAATGACAACTGCCATATGTACTCTATTCTTTTGTAGCATTGGTAAAAGTGTTGCAATTCCAAGCGTTTCAATTACATACAATGGCTTTCTCATCAACTGAGCTATATCTACATCTTTATGTTTTATCAAATGAAAAAGAAAATCTCGTTCAGATAATACACCTATAATATTATCAACGGTTCCTTTATAGACAGGAACTCTGGAATACCGTTCTTTCATAAGGATCGGAGTTATTTCATCGACCGGCATATCGATATCGATCGCAATAACTTCTGTTCGCGGTGTTAGGATTTCAACTACTTTGATATCATTAAATTCAAGTGTGTTATGCAACAGCTCTTTTTCATGGAAGTCAATAACACCTTCTTCTTGACTAATACTAACCATCTCTTTTAATTCTTGCTCAGTAATAGATGGTGTAAATTCCTTCCTCGATATTTTATTCGTCATGAATTGCTTTAGCTTCACAAGTAGCCAAGTAACCGGTCGCAGTACCTTCATTAATAAAATTAAAATACTTGCTATTTTTAATGCAAAAGGTTCAGCATTTTCCTTTGCAAATGACTTTGGCAATACTTCTCCAAAAATAAGGATAAGTACTGTCATGACAACCGTACTTACAAGTAGGCCTGTACCAGTATTCCCTCCAAATAACGTCGTTGCAATTTGCGCAGATATCGTTGCAGCTGCTATATTTACAAGGTTGTTCCCAATTAAAATCGTAGAAAGAGCATAATCAAAGTTATCTGTTATATAATAAGCCTTCTTTCCACCTGTACGACCCTCATCTGCATAGTTTTTTAACCTTATTTTATTTGCACTAGAGTAGGCCGTTTCTGCTGAGGAAAAAAAAGCAGATAGAAATAGTAATACGCCTAATAATATTAGTAAGTTAAGTGGTATATCCAGCAATATAAACCGCTCCCAATGTTGATAAAATTGATTACTACATATTGTGCCCAAAAACTAATCTAAGATTAAAATGTCACTGAAAAAAGTCCACATTTTCCTTATTGACTGCTAGATCAAAAGAGAGAACCCTAGCTCAAGTAGGATTCTCTCTCTTCATTTCTTTGTCGTCTATATAGCTGTAAAGGGGCTAGTTTTGATTAGTGTGAGCTTAGTTTCAATGCCTTAACAACTAACTATTCTACTGTTTCGTGTTGGTCGTACACTCTTGTATAGATATACTCAATATCTGCATCCGTCATAAGCATCAATTTTCTTTCCCCAAAACCTTTTACCTTTGCAATAAAATCAATCATGTTTTCTCGTTCTTGTCTGCTCATTTTAAAAACCCCTTTACTTTTAATTTTAATATCACTGTGTAACTACAGTGTTTAATTTATTATTTGTATTATATAACAGGAGGTAATGGAGATCAATGGGCTTTTTTCTAATTTTTATTTTTTCTTTTGAAAACTTAAAAAATCCCACGCCATTTTCAATTTGAGAATAACGTGGGATATTTGCTGCTCTTCTTATTATTTAATTATCAAGACAGGACATTGCACTCTTTTTGCAAGCTTATGACTTACACTTCCAAGTACCATTTGTTGGAGTGTATTAAGACCACGACTACCGATAACAACTAAGTCAAAATCGTTGGAGTTTGCATATTTTACAATAGAAGGACCTGGCTCTCCTCGAAGGATTTTTATTTCATAATTTATACTTTCTTTTATTGCTATTTCTTCTATTTTCCTTAACTTTTCTTTACGTTTCCCTTCAATTCCAAGTGCATCCCAGTTCCGCAATACGTCTGACTTTGAGGTTTTACCATCAACAACATAGACAACAGTCACCTTTGCATCATCTGTCTTTTTTGCAATTTCTAACGCCTTTTCTGCTGCTCGTATTGAATGTCCAGAACCATCTGCTGCAACTAATATATTCGTAAACATACAATCCCCCCTTAGTCATTCTCATGTCTTACTACTATATTAATATGGGTATTTGGTTACTAGTGTGAATTTCTACTTATCACCATCAAAGGTTTCATATGTTCGATATTTGCTTTCTGTTTGCTCTCCTCTTTCAGCTCTCTCTGCTTTCTTTCCTCTGCTAAGTCTGACTGAATTATATCTGTACACAGCAGCCCTACATATGTGCTATATCACACACCTAGTCATCAATGGTTTAAATTTTTCGTTTTCTTTATGGTGTTAAAACTATTTTACCATTAAATTGACTTAATTTTCAGTATATTTTAAAATGAATTATAAAAAAGGATTACTTCACATGACACACTTGAAGTAACCCTCTTCTACGTTCGTCTATTCACCTTATTAAACACGAACAAATTAACACCCCTTTTATTAATGTAGATATCCACCCTCATTAGCTAGCTGCATCGCTAAAATAAAACCTCTTAATAAACGAAATTCGGATTTATTCATAGCCTGAATTTCACACCCATAACGATACCCTTCGTCCGATAAGTATTCATTTCTTATAAATACCTTGGGCTTCATAAATTTTTCACAGTATACTTTTCTGGTTTACTAACTGTTATGTTCATTAATTCGCCTTCACAGTAACAGACTTCACCCAAACTGAAATCTCTGTTCTCTTTTATTAACCTAGCATACTCCCTCTTACTTTCCTCCAATCCTCATTTGTCCTTTATTTACTACTATTTTACTCTAAATCGTGGTATTTTTTCCTTGTATTTATTACAAAACGTTGAATATTCTGTATTACTTTTTAAATTAGGACTGTCTCACTAAATAATCCTTTATTTCAGATATCTCGCTACTTATGTTATAGTGCAATTTACATCTGTATAAACTAAAGTATATAATTAACTAACACGCTAAAGGTTAGAGGGATAAAATGGAGTATTTAGAGTACCTAATTACAACATACGGTTATATAGGCATTGTATTTATGATGATGGGTGGAATTATTGGATTCCCTATTCCCGATGAAGTGTTACTTACATTAATCGGTTATTACTTATATAAAGGTAAACTTACATACTTTCTATCGTTCTCATCTGCATATGCCGGAGCAATACTTGGAATCTCGTTATCTTATTTTCTTGGTTCAAAACTAGGACTTCCATTCTTAGAAAAGTATGGTCCAAAGATTAATATCTCGCATAAACGGATATGGAACTCACAAGCCCTATTTCATACATACGGACCTTTTCTACTTTTTATTGGATTCTTTATTCCAGGGCTTCGTCATATTACTGGATACCTTTCAGGGATTGCTAAATATCCACTATGGAAATTTGCTTTATTTTCCTATACAGGTGCTCTTGTTTGGGTCTATTTATTTATTAGAATTGGACAGGAATTAGGGAACCACTTTATCATCGAAGATTATATTCAAAGATATAGTTATTATCTAGGAGGTATTCTTCTCCTTATTGTATTTGGCCTCATAATCCGCTACCTACTCTCGAGTAAGAAAAAAAGGCACTAATGAAAGGCTACTGAAAGCCTGACTAATTAGTGCCCTTTCTTTTACATATTCATTTTTATTTTCCTATAAGTGTCTTCATCGCAAATGACATATAGACGTGCTTCTTCAGGTATTGTTTCATCAAGCTTACGGACGATACCGAAATCCTTCCTATCTGAAATAAGATTAGCCCCTAATTCTTTAAAACCTTCATACGCATCATTGTATGTGCTCCATTCAGGCTTACGATTCACTTCCCACACATTGTCTCCATGCTCTCTGCTTAATAACTGCATAAACAATTTCGTAGAGCCTTTATGTAAGGCTGATTTCGCCATCAAATCAGAAAATGCTTCATTTGATAATACAAATTCATCGACCATTGCATGCTTAAAGTTAGGAATATGCTTCTCTCTTATAATTTCAACAATTGTATAAATATCATCGTTTAATTCTGCTGCCAAGCTCTCGATAGTAGATGCAATTAGTAATGATCTTCCATCAATGCTCATTGGATCGTGAATGGAATCGGGAGCAAAAATAAGAACTGAATCACTCTCGCAAATATTCGCCTTTAATAAGATGTCTCTCTCGGTCGCATCACCTTGTATATAATGTACCTCTTCCCTAATGAGAGGAGCTTTCGGAAGTAAATCAATAATAACTATTTTTGAATCTGGTTTTGCTAATAGTATTTCATTTATTGTTTTACTCGCTTTTTGTGACCAACCAATGACAATAAAGTGTTGTCTTCCTTTAAACTTCAACCTTCCCTCCTCCTTCATACGTTGATACAAGCTAATTGATTGAACCATCTTACCGATAATAACCCCTATCAAGCTAATACCAGCTATGTATAAAAATAATGCAAGTATTCTACCAGCAGTTGTTCCAGGAACAAAATCACCAAAACCTGTCGTCGTTACCGTCGTCATTACCCACCAGAAACCAATAAACGGTGTTTCAAATTCTTCCGGTTCTAAAAAATGAATCAAATAAGCGCTACCAATAATTAAAACCGACGTTCCTAGAAACAACGTAATATTTTTGACTTTCACCACTATTTTCATTAAGTCAAAAATAAATAGCATGATTCTCTCCTCCGGTCCTTTTTATTAACAATTCTTCAGATTATTATGTCCAATAACACTAAATCTTACTAACCTGATAAAACTGACAAACCAAAAAAGGTAGTTAGTGAGTCCACCCCACTAACTACCTTAAAATTCATAACTCAAAATTCATCATTACTTAACAAGCATTACTGGACATTGAACGCGTTTTGCTACTTTATGACTGACACTACCAAGAACCATTTCTTGAAGTTTATTTAAGCCACGACTTCCAATTACCACACAATCTACACCATTCGTATTTGCATACTCAACGATAGCCGGTCCTGGTTCACCATGTAGTACGGTAACCTTATATTCTACCTGTGCATCATGAAGTAATTCAAGGACCCCTTTAATCTTCTCTTTCCGTTGTTCAGCAATTTGATATGAATCTGTATTGTGTAATACATCTGATTTTGAAGTAGAGCCATCAACAACATAAATAACTTCAATAACTGCTTGGTCATTTCCCTTCACTAAAAAAATTGCTTTTTCTGCTGCTCTTTCTGAGTGCTTTGAACCATCAGCTGCAATAACGACTTTATTAAACATAGACTTTCCCCCCAATAAGAAATACTTTTACTACCCTGATTATAAACCTACTAAAAGAAAATGACACGTTGAAAGAGTGTACAACGTGTCATTCATTTGACTAATAGAACATGTTCAAAAAGTATTGACAATGGCTTCGCACGCTGTATGTCTTTCTAGGAGAAAGACTTTAATAAAACAGCGGCTTAACTCATTGCTCCAAGGTTGTTCAAAAAGCTAAAACTCGACCTCTTTGAACAACCTCTTTTAATGGCCTTTTGTTAATCCACCAATTTGGTTCATTAATTGAGAGCTTTCTTTATCAAGACCTGTAACGTGTACCTTTATATCATTTTGTTCAAACTTTGATTGTATTTTATCAATAGCACCTACAGCAGAATCATCCCAAAGATGAGCTCTAGATAAATCAATTTCTACTTCTTTTACTTCTTCTTTAAAATCAAATTCTGTTATAAAATCTGTTACAGATGCAAAGAATAATTGACCCTGTACATGGTATGTTTTCTTCGCATTTGTATTTTCCATAGTTGTTTTAACATGAACCTTTGAAATTTTTGCTGCAAAGAAGATTGCGCTTAAGATAATACCTGCAAATACACCTTTTGCAAGGTCATGAGTAACGACTACTGTCCCTACAGTTACAACCATTACAATTGAATCCGTTTTAGGCATCTTATGAAGTGTCTTCAAAGAACCCCAATCGAACGTACCGATAGCTACCATAATCATAACCCCAGCCAATGCTGCCATTGGAATCATGACAACGACATTTCCTAACGCAATGATTAAGAACATTAAAAACACACCGGCAACTAATGAAGAAAGACGCCCCCGTCCTCCAGACTTCACGTTGATAACAGACTGACCAATCATCGCACAACCTGCCATACCACCAAAGCAACCTGTTACGATGTTCGCAATTCCTTGTCCACGACTTTCTTTGTTTTTATCACTCTCTGTGTCAGTCATATCATCGACAATCGATGCTGTTAACAACGACTCAAGAATACCAACAAGCGCTAATGCAAACGAGTATGGGAAAATGATCATTAGTGTTTCAAACGTAAGTGGAATACTAGGTAACATAAACATTGGCAACGTTTGAGAAAGTGTACCCATGTCTCCTACTGTTCGAACTCCTGCATTCATGAAGATAGCAATTGCCGTTACAACAATAATCGCTACTAATGCAGACGGAACAGCCTTTGTAAATCTTGGAAGAATATAAATAATCGCTAATGTTAATGCTACTAATGCATACATTATCCATGCTTCACCAACAAAGTGTTGAAGTTGGGATGTAAAGATAAGGATTGCTAGGGCATTAACGAATCCTACCATTACAGAACGTGGGACAAACTTCATATAGCGTGCCAATTTAAACACACCAAATAAAATCTGAAGTACCCCCGTTAAAATCGTTGCTGCTAATAGATACTGTAATCCATGCTCAGCAACGAGGGTGATCATTAAGAGCGCCATCGCTCCTGTCGCTGCAGAAATCATTCCAGGGCGACCACCGACAAAGGCAATTACAACAGCAATACAAAATGAAGCATATAGCCCAACCATCGGGTCTACACCAGCGATGATTGAAAAGGCAATGGCTTCTGGAATTAATGCTAGGGCAACAACGATACCCGCTAGCACATCTCCCTTAACATTGCTGAACCATTCTTTTTTAATTTTTTCTAAATTCAAACCTGCACCTCTTTTCAATTTTTTTGTTCATTTGCAATGATTCCGTTCACTGAGACCGTTGAAACTTACAGCGACTTTCATCATTGCTTTGAGTAGCTGACTTTCGACTCTCACGAAAGTCGGGTCCGTTATTAACATTGTGCATTCTATCACAAATTAGAGTAATTAGGAATCCTTATGTAAGCGTATAACATAACATGTTTTCTTCTCTTTTCTCTCTATTTCGTACTTAAAATAGTTTTTTTTTAATACCTTCACATTTTGTACAAATTCTAAGATAACAGGAGGAACATTTCATGGAAAAGAAGTCAATAAATTCAGAAGCAATCGGTGTGAGGGAAGCTTTAAACGGATTATTGATTGGCGTTATAATGATGGTAGCTCTTTTCTTATTTATTCACTTTGTTTTAGGGTTTAAAGCCTTTTCATAAAATTAGAGGCCTCTAGTCATGACTAGAGGCCTCTAATTTGATTCAATTTATACTAACTTCTTTTCTAGTTACTGTCTCTCTCGTCCTACCTACTCTATTCCCGATTGCAATACCAATTAGAATGACAATGACACCACTCCACTGAATGAAAGTCACTGTTTCATTTAATATAAGCATTGACATAAATACAGCCATGGGTAGCTCTGAGGCACTTAGGATCGTACCAAGCCCACTTCCCACTTTTGGCATGCCGATACTAAATAAAATTGGTGGTAAAAATACTCCAAAAAACGCCAGTAATATTCCATAGCTTAACAATCCTTCTTGAAGGGCTCCATTAAATAAAAAGAAAGGAGGAAAAATAAATAGGACAATAATTGCACCACCTGTTGACATGTAGGCACTTTTCAAAATAGGATGTACCGTTCTTCCAACTCTTCCACTAAGATAAATAAATGCAGCAAATGAAATAGCAGCTAATAAGCCCCAGATTACTCCCTCAATAGGTACTACTGAACCACTATTGCTTTGAATGACTCCTGATGCTATTAGTGATCCACCAAGTAACAGTAAGACAGCTAGGAGCTTTCGTCTAGTTGGCTTTACTTTATCGAACAAAAATTCAAATAGTAATCCAATCCAGATAAATTGAAACAATAGAATAATCGCAAATGAAGCCTCTACATACTGCAATGATTGATAATATAACAAACCTGTTGTTCCAATCGTTGTTCCACTTACTATAAGAACAAGAATTTGTTTCAATGACAGCCTTTGCTTTTTACTAAATAAAGCTAGAATCCAAACCATGAGGAAACCAAATAAGAACTGACTCCCTGTTACTTCCCCTAACGAGAAGCCTTGACTATATGAAAGCTTAACGAATGTAGACAAAATCCCAAAACTACATCCACCTAGAAAAACGAGTAATCCATACTTCACAACAATTCCTCCAGCTACAGGATTTACAATTTTCATAATCAATTGTAACAAATATAAATTGTTTCACGAACTATATACCATTTTCCCCTTTTTATAAAGTAGTGATTTCTGATTCTATCATGTATGATTAATTAGAATTCCAATAATTGAGTACGATAATAATAAGCATTCATTTATAAAAAATAATTAAGTGGTGATACCTCTTGTTAAAAGATACTGGTGAGCGAATAATTCCTAAGTTAATGAAGCCTACAAACGGAATGTTGTTAGAGCATATTGCTAGATACTATTTTTCTATTCCTTATGCAAAAGGACGTGTTCTCGATATTGCATGTGGGACCGGCTATGGTAGTCAAATGATAGCAAAGGCTAGAAAAAAAGAAATAAGTGAACTTATTGGAGTTGATATTTGCAAAGAAACACTTAATTATGCAAAAGGTGAATATTATCATCCCCTGATAACTTTTACCTATGGTGACGTTTTAGATGAAAACTTACCTGAATCATTAGGAACATTTGATACAGTATTAAGCTTTGAAACCCTTGAACATATTTCAAATGATGAGCTCTTTATGCGAAATATGTATAACCTTTTAAACCCTGGAGGGACTTTAATTATTTCAACTCCATTTGGCCAAGGAAAAGGGGAGCCTTGTGGGCAGCCTTTTCATGTACACCAATTTACAGAAGATGAGTTCAAAGATTTATTTGACCAATTTTCAAATGTAGAGTTTTATTACCAACATGGAGTGATTTTCGAACCACAAAAAAGGAACATCCGCTACCCTTTCGGAATAGCTGTTTGTCAAAAATTATTATAGGAATATCAATAAGAGGATGGCTCATATCTACATCGGGACACCTCTTACTGTTTTTACATTATCCCTGATTTTACTCCTTCCACAAACTTTCGCAAATTACTATGAAAAAAGTATTATTTTCAAATATTTAGGTCATAACCTGTTATAGTTGCATAAGATATTATTAAGAAACACAAACTATCCTCTATCAACGTTTCTCACTTTAACGCTTCCCCAACCCGCTTTATTACAATAAAATATTGAAGGAGTGATTTTATGTTTGACGTTATTTATCACTTGGATGAAAACTCTAATGTGAAGCACGTTGGTTTTATTGCAGATGATGTTCGTTATGACTTTTCAATTATTTACACAAATCACTTCTTTGGCAAAACATTGATATCCTGTATTCAGTCAGGAAAAACTGCTCTCCTTGACAACTCTGAACTAGAGGATTTGGAATTTATACAGAAATCCTTTAAACTGAAAAATTCGCAGGAGGCCTCTGGCGTATCCTCATTCCTACAAACTCAAATTCCTAACCTATCTTCATATGAACAATACTAAACATACGATACTATATTGTATATCACGCAATGTAGTGGCATAGCTTATTTAGCGCTTTTGAATAATAAAAAATGGAGAAAGGTTAGTAAGCCTCTCTCCGTTTTTTGCTTGTTTCTTAAATTATTTATTGCTAGGTTTATCAGGTTATAAGTAAAGCTAAACCCAACTTTACCAAGAAAGACTAAGGCCAAAATATAATGTACTTTGAACGAATTCTGTAGACCTAACTTTCATTAATATCCTACTGGTACGATACCTGCATAATCAGTTTGGTATGCAGATATAGGCGGACTAGGAATCTCATTCCAACGATTTGGGTCTACATCATATACTTCGTTTGATGCCAATCCGTAAAGAAGTTCTTTAATTCCTAATGTGTTTTGACGAATATTGTGACCACGTGCACGTTGCCCAAGGTTTCCATCTCTTGTATTACCTGACGTTTCAAAGAAAATTGCTGGGTGACTATGCTCGTCAGAATTTAAATTTTCATAATTAAGTCCGAGCATCATCGCTGATACAACTCCACCCTTAATATCAATTTCACGATAACCCACTCTATCATTACCTGTTGTGTATCGGTCAATTGTGGTATGTCCATATTTATTCAATGCATCATACACATATACATTCATTTGACGTGTTACATCTTCATATAATCCATCTTTAATAGAAGGAAGAGTTGGACCACCTGGAGCTAAAGAAATACCAAGTGACATTGTAATTGCTTCGCCTGTATCATAACTAGTTTTTAATCCTTGATGATGAATGTCTAATGCATAATCTGGTTGAACATCTGACCAGTAGCTATACCAAGCCTTTGACTCTACAGCATTAAATTGATCCATTGCCCAATCTCTGTTTAAATCGATTGTAATAGGATTTCCATTGTTATTTCTTCTTGGCTCTCCAGTTTCTTGATCGATTAGCATTGTCGTTCTTGTATTCATTTCACTCCCATCTGGATTATACATAGGAATGATATACATCGTTAACTCCTCTAACATTGTTTTATAATCAGATGATTGATTGCTAATTAACATTTGTAGTAACTGAAGGGATGCTTCTGTACCATAGGGCTCATCACCATGAATTCGACTTTGAACCCAAACTTTTTTAGGGCCTTCTCCAATTTTGGCAACATAAAGTTCTCTTCCTTGTTCACTTTTACTATATTCATAATCTAAATCCGATAAAGTAAAGACCTCTAGTGCCCCGTTACTTCTTCTTTCTAGGCTCGTTAGATCTCGTATCATATCATCATACGTTAAAATACTTGAAAGATTTGTGTTTCCTTCTGTTGATGGGTGTTGTTGTTTTGCAAATACTGCAGATGAAACCGTCGTAATTGCCATACAGATAATCAAAAATGATATAAATGTCTTTTTCATCTTTTTCACAACCTCCTAAGTATATTGTTATTTGGTCTAACAAACTACAATGATTCACCCCCTAATATTTCGATATACTAAACATTATAAACACCCTACAAATTCTTCTAAATATTTCTAATGACTTAACTTTGGCTAGGACTATGTAGAATTAAAACTAGTTTTCAAACTAATTAACTATTAATATCACAGCTATTTTCTTTACGTACTATTGTTAATTACAAGTACCTAGTTGTTCTTTATTCGTACAAGCGCCTAAATTAAGGAATATTCAAAATAAACGGACATTACATTGTTTATAAACCCGGGACCTATTAGTTTACACAATGAACTAAATTGAGCACTTAGTCATATCACCCTTTTTTGATTAGAAAAAGATACCTTTTCCACCTTTTTACTTTCATAAAAAAAGGGAGTTATCCAGAACATAATAAAACAAACATAATGTTCTAAGGGTGGCTTGATATGTATGGACACAATAAAAGCTGAATGGTTTGGAAACATAAAGGGGGATGTATTAGCTGGTATTGTTGTTGCTCTTGCACTAATCCCCGAAGCAATTGCTTTCTCAATAATTGCAGGGGTGGACCCAATGGTAGGGTTATATGCATCCTTTACTATTCCAGTAATCATTGCATTTGTCGGGGGTAGACCAGGGATGATTTCCGCTGCTACTGGTGCAATGGCATTACTCATGATTGACCTTGTTGTACAGCACGGACTTGAATACTTATTAGCAGCGACTATCCTAACTGGTATTTTACAAATTATTTTCGGTATTTTAAAATTAGCTCGTTATATGAAGTTTATCCCTCGTTCTGTAATGGTTGGCTTCGTAAACGCATTAGCTATTCTAATTTTCATGGCACAAATTCCCCATTTGTTCGGACAGAATGTAGTGGTATTGGCTGTAGCGATAGTAACTCTTGCAATCATTTATCTTTTTCCTTACATCACAAAGGCAATACCTTCAACACTCATAGCGATAGTAGCCGTTACAGCTTTTACAATATATTCAGGGATGAATGTCTTTACAGTTGGTGATATGGGTGCACTAGCACAAACGCTACCAGTTTTTCTATTACCACAAGTGCCATTTTCCTATGAGACAATTGCTATCATTTTTCCTTATGCACTTGCCTTAACTGTTGTTGGGATTCTAGAGTCACTATTAACAGCTGCGATTGTTGATGATATGACGGATACTGACAGTAACAAAAATAGAGAAAGTAGAGGGCAAGGTATCGCTAACATTATTACTGGTTGCTTTGGAGGAATGGCAGGCTGTGCGATGATTGGACAATCAGTAATTAATGTGAAGTCAGGTGGTAGAGGAAGATTATCAACTTTTGTTGCAGGGGGTGTCCTCATCCTCCTCATCATTTTATTAGGAAATATTGTAGTGCAAATCCCTATGGCTGCTTTAGCTGGTGTCATGGTAATGGTCTCAATCAGTACCTTTGATTGGAATTCCTTACGAACTCTTTTCATTGTTCCCGCAACAGACGCTATCGTTATGGTTGTCACTGTGGTTGTCGTCGTTGTTACTCATGACCTATCTAAAGGGGTGTTTGCAGGGATTCTTTTGAGTGCGATCTTCTTTGTTTCAAAAATCTCAAAGGTAAGTATAGAAAGCAAGCTCGATGCCAATAAAGGAAAGAGAACGTATTTTATTAAAGGACAGCTATTCTTTGCCTCTGTCACAGATTCTGTTGCTGGATTTGACTTTAAAGAGGAGTTAAATGAAGTTGAGCTTAACCTAACGTATGCACATATATGGGATGACTCAGCTGTAGCTGCAATGGAAAAAATCATTAGCAAATTTGAAGAAAATGAAACGAAGGTTACAATAACCGGGCTTAATGAAGCAAGTACTTTATTAGTTGAAAAGCTACGCCATAAGTTAAATAGTCACTAGTGAGGTGAAGATGAGATGTTTACGAAAATTCTCTTAGCAACAGACGGGTCTGAGTATGCATTACGAGCTGCAAATAAGGCAATTGAGGTAGCAAAGTGTAATCCAGAAGCTACTATACATATCGCGCTCGTTGTCGATAGTTCAAAATCCGATGTTTTGCAAACATGGAACACAATAGGTGCCCAAGACAATCGAAATGAGAAAGTACGGCCTACTGTAGAAAAAGTAAAAGATGCAGGTGTTAACTATGAAGTAGAATTCTTACGCGGAGACCCTGGACCATCGATTGTAAAACATGCGAATGAAAATAATTTTGAAATCGTTGTACTAGGTAGTCGTGGGCGTAACCGCCTTCAAGAACTTGTCCTAGGAAGTGTTAGTCACAAGGTGGCCAAAAGAGCAAATTGTGCGGTATTAATTATTAAATAACCTTTTCCATAAAAAGAGCCAAACGGAATTTCAATCCATTTGGCTCTTTGTTATTTTACTATCATCACTGGACATTGAACACGTTTCGCCACTTTATGGCTTACGCTTTCAAAATAATGGTTTATAAACATCCTTGCCAAATTATATGAAAGGAAAACACAGAATAGACCGTTTTGTACAAACTTTTTTTACTTACTTATGCAAACACATAGTGATATTACCTAAAATAGGCAAAAAGCTTTTCTATCAAACCAACCTCGATTTATAATAAAGATATCACATTAGAAGGATGGTGTTCACTTTGTTAACTGCATTTACATTTGTTCGAAATGCGACACAGCACATGATGAAGAAAGTAAAGGAAGAACAGCTTGACGTTGTACCAGAAAATTATTCGAATTCTATTCGCTGGAATCTTGGTCATATCCTTTATATGGCAGATAACGTCCTTTCTCATCATGTGAAATATGAGCGTGTAGTACCTATTCAATATAAGGAACTATTTGATATGGGAACAAGCCCTTCCAACTGGACTGATGCACCTCCTACAAAAGAAGAACTACTTACTATATCCGAACGGCAGATGGAGGCAGTTCAAACTTTATGTAAAAATCAATCATCAGATACTATCATTGCTACACCTTATGAAATATTTGGGACAAAATTTGAAACAGTATCAGACATGGTTTCCTTCATTTTATTTCACGAAGGAATGCATTTTGAGAAGGTAAAGATGTTAATGAAGCAAACGAAGTAGTTCTAACAAGCAGTCAAGTAGGCTTATCCCTTCCTTGACTGCTTTATTTTTATTAAAGCTGGCATACCTATTTATGGTCTTTTTTTAGTTAGTACATTAATAGGATAGAAGTAACTAACGTAAGAAAAGAAGTGAATAGTTGATAAAGGCGAGGTGTCGATATGTACAAGTTATACTGTAGAATATACCAACTTACACTAAGAGTAACTGCACACTTTTTACCTTGGCGAAAACCAGAGTTAATAGAAGGGGAACATAGCTTGAACAAGCTACCAACCCTCGTAAAAAATAAAGGGATTGATAACGTCTTGATAGTGACAGACAAAGGGATTACTACTATCGGATTAATAGATGACATGCTTAAAGGATTAAAGCAAACGGGCATAGATTATGCTATATACGATCATACTGTTCCAAACCCAACAATAGACAACATTGAGGATGCACTAACTCTCTACAAGTCGAGAAAATGTAACGGGATTATAGCTTTGGGTGGTGGTTCCCCTATCGACTGTGCAAAGGGAGTTGGAGCACGCCTTGCTAGACCCGGTAAAAGCATCCATCAAATGAAGGGGCTTTTAAAGATTAGAAAACAGCTGCCTCTACTTTTTGCAGTACCAACAACATCCGGTACAGGAAGTGAAGCAACCGTTGCAGCTGTAATATCAAACAACGCGACACAGGAAAAGTATGCAATTAATGACCATGTACTCATTCCACATGCTGCTGTGCTTGATCCTACTCTTACCGTAAAGCTCCCCTCACATATTACCTCAACAACAGGGATGGATGCTTTGACACATGCAGTTGAAGCTTATATTGGTAGAAGTAACACAAAGGAAACAAGACAGTGCAGTAGAGAAACAGTAAAGTTAGTTTTTACAAATCTTTACGAGGCCTATTCTAATGGGACCAACATTGAAGCACGGAAAAATATGCAGAAGGCTTCCTACTTAGCAGGTATTGCATTCACTCGTGCCTATGTTGGCTATGTACATGCGATTGCCCATACACTTGGTGGATTCTATTCTATCCCTCATGGACTAGCAAATGCGGTTATTTTGCCTCATGTCCTACAATTCTATGGTAATTCTGTACACAAACCACTTGCAGAACTTGCTGAATTAGTGGAAGTCTGTGAACATACTGATCCACTTGAACAAAAGGCAAAAAAGTTTATTGATGCAATTAAGAAATTGAATAAGGAGATGAAAATCCCTACTACAATCAGTGGCATAGTTGATGACGATATCCCACTAATGGTTGAACGGGCTTTGCAAGAAGCGAACCCTCTTTATCCTGTGCCAAAAATTTTGTTAAGAAAAGATATGTATCTCCTTTATCAGAAGATTAAGGATTAACCATAAACTGACTATTCTACTTTGATAATTGTTGTTATAGACCTCCCACCATTAGGGAGTTCCCATATTACCTGACTCCCCTCCGTCATATCCTCATTCGGGTAGCCTTCTGGAAGTTCGTCCCACTGTGAAACATAGTTTGGTTTCGTTAGAACCTCCCACAATTTATTAGGAGTTGCCTCAATCTTTATTTCGTCTTTTACAACTAACAGTCCCATATAATACACTCCTTTCACTTTTGTCACATACGAATTATAACAAATACATTCATCTATTCAAAAAGTTAAAAATTGCTTAAATATATAAGAAGCTGTCTCCTTCTGATGGAGACAGCTTCTTACTACTCAATTGCAAACACGATCGTTCCTTCTCTGTTAATAAATGCTTCTTTGTCATTAATAAAAACCCTAGCTAGTCCACCTTCAAATGGGAGGGTAAATTCAAATTGAGGCTCAATAACGAGCTCCCCTTCTCTATTAATCGCCCCCCATTTCCCATCGACTTCTACCCAAGCTATACCTTCTGAAAATGAACTAGCCAAATCAAATTGAGGTGCAATAACTTGCAGTCCCTTTTGATTGATAAATCCCCATTTCTGATTAAGTTTTATTAAGGCTAACCCTTCAGAAAACGGCTGAGCACTTTCATATTGAGGTTCGATGATCATCTCTGCTTGCTTATTCATATACCCCCATTTTTCATTATCTCCTTTCATACAAGCCAAACCACCCGTAAAAGGACAAGCTAATATATCTCTATCAAATTCAAGGACGATATTCCCAGCATAATCAAAGTAATACTGCTTTTCATCATCAGCAAAAAAACCTAGACCGTCTGAAAACTTCATACTAGCCACATTGTACGTAGGAGGAACGATAACTTCTCCCTCTTTATTTACAAAACCCATTGTGTAATCTTCTGGACTTGAGTAGAAAACCTTAGCTACTCCCTCTGATAAATTATCAATGACTTGGAACACTCCTTCCATTTCAATGACCAATTCCCCTTTCGTGTTAATAAACCCTGTTAGTTGTTGTTCTCTAAAAATTGATACTGCTGCTAATCCATCCGAAAAGCTCTCAGCATGGTCGTAGATTGGCTCAATAGCAAAATTACCGTTTTCATTAATAAAACCTGTTTTTGCTACACCATCTATCCAACTAGACACTTTCCCTAGACCATCTGAAAAATCAAAAGCTTGATTATACTGAGGGGGAATATAAATGTCTCCTTCCTTATTTATGTATCCATCTAAATCAGTTTTAGGGTCTTTAAAGCTAAATAAATGAACATCTGCAATTTCAACGTCAGGTAATTCACTAACTGCTACATCATCTTCCTCAAATTCAATTTCGCCATCTGTTTGCTCGCTAGGTTGCTCAGTATCTGTACAGGCAAATAAAATACTACTAGTTAAAAGTAACAAGAGTAATTTTGACATATTCCTAGTATATTTCATGTTAATCCCCCTAGTAGTTGTAATAAAAGCAATGATAAAAACCGAAAGACTAGGTTCTAAGTGTCTTTCGGTTCTAGAGATTCTCTAATTAGAAAATAAGCTTTATTTTATCATAAAGCTTATTACATATTGGTGCTGCTCTGCAAATTAATAGAACTTGATAGGATAATATTACATATAGATTTTTATTCTAACTAGAAAAAACGAAATTTACTAGTGTTGGACGTGTGGATTTCAAAAAGACTATCTCTATTTCAGCACCTGTGAGCTCTTCATACCGTGAGGCTGTTCCAAAAGGGACCTGCATGACCGTGAATTCCCCTCCAATAACAAATTCTACAGAAAAGCTATCAACTGCTCCGACGACAGTAGCCTTTGTTTTGTATAAATCTTTTTGCTTAATTACTAATTCTTGTCCGATAATAACTAAATCCGATGTCATTTTATTTAATGCTTTTATTTCATCAATGGACATCTGAAACTGTCTTCCAATGCCCCATAGAGTATCTCCTGGTTCAACCTTATATCGTGTTTGTGTTATTCTTTCTTCAATAATTCCTCGTACTGCTATATCAGGACTACTTTTCTCTTCTGCTAGATTACCTTTTTGGCTAGTACTAGAAGCAGTGCCACCAATTGTCGGTACTAATATGCTCTGACCTACCTTAATTACATCACTGCTTAATTGATTCACATTTTTAATTTGCTTAACTGTGACATTATACTGCCTTGCTATGTATGAAAGGGTATCACCTGGCTTAACCTTATATATACTTGTTCCAGGTACTTTTAAACTTTGACCAGCTATAATGAACTCTGATTGTAACTCATTAACGCTTTTTAACTGTTCTACTGTTACATCATATTTATTCGCTAATT
Source organism: Bacillus sp. FJAT-45350 (assembly GCF_002335805.1). Classification (NCBI taxonomy): domain Bacteria; kingdom Bacillati; phylum Bacillota; class Bacilli; order Caryophanales; family Bacillaceae; genus Bacillus; species Bacillus sp. FJAT-45350. The sequence goes on from NZ_NISU01000001.1 coordinate 3,145,529, forward strand.
TATATAAGGTATCTCCCTTTTGAACAATATATTTATGGTTATTACATTCTGCCGAAGCCTTTTCAGCTCCTAAATTAAATAAAGCACTTGTAGCAACTGTCCCTGCTAATACGTAACCAGCTACTTTACTATTACGGGCTTTAGCCATTCTCCTTTTTCCCTCTAAAATACGTTCTTTTCTTGTCTTTGAAATCACTTGTACTACATTATTCACTTTTTTATCCCCCTAGTATACTCTTGGCACAAATCGTAGATTCATGTCGAAACTATGTAATATTACGAAAAAAAATGAAATTTTTATGGGGTTTATTTTAAAACAGGAGAAAAGACTCGACGTGTAAAAAACACTATAGGAATTTGGTTAGTCCTAAAAAGAGAAAACCTACAAAAAAGAACATAAGTTTCTATCATATTAAACGTGTAAATAGACTTATATGAACAACCTCTAGTAATAAACTCCAACGACAAACAACAATATTATTCTAATTGTTCAGAAAATAATATAAAATATTATTGAGTAACTGCTCAGTCATCATTATACTGTCATTGAATTGAAGGAGGAATAGCTTATGAAAAACTCCAATATTATTTTCTTTGAAAGAACATTCCCAAGTGCAAACATAGTTCTTATTAAGGATCGCCTACCTATTCTAATTGATACTGGTTTTGGGAGTGATACGAAAGAGACAGAGCAATTAATTAGAGACGCAGGTGTATCACCAGAGGAATTGCACCTTATTGTAAACACGCACTACCATAGCGATCACGTAGGTGGAAATTTTCATTTTCAAAAAAATTATGACATTCCAATTGCTGCTCATAAATGGGAAGCCGAATTAATTAATTCTTGCGATTCGGAAGCTTGTAGTGCAGATTGGCTAGATCAGCCTGTGGAACCTTACCTGGTCAATAAAAAGCTCTCAGATAACGTTGAGATTAACACAGGAAGTAGAACGTTAAAAGTCTTGCACACACCAGGACATACACTAGGGCATCTAGCTTTATACGAACCTGAAGAAAAGATATTAATTTGTGGGGATCTCTTTCACAAAGATGATATCGGTTGGTTAAATATCTTTCGAGAAGGTGTTTCTGCTATCCAACGATCGTTAGAAAGTTTAGAGCGGGTGTCCAAGCTTCAGATCAAGCGGGCATATTCAGGACATGGATCTCAAATCGAAAATCCTCTTGCTGCCATTGATGCAGGAAGGAAACGGTTTGAAAAGTGGCTCGGAATGCCAGAAAAAGTTTCATGGCATGGCTGTAAGAGGATCTTTTCATTCACATTAATGTTGAAAGACGGAATGGCAAAAGAAGAAATAGATAATTACCTATTAAGTTGTGGGTGGTTCCAAGATTATGCACGCTACTCTTTTCAGCTTCAACCTGAAGAATTTATTAAAGTTCTAATCGATGAAATGATTCGTTCCGGAGCAGCTAGCTGGCACAACAATCTTTTAACCGCAACCGCTCCATACAAAGCACCAAAAAAGAATTGGATAAATAAAAATATTAAGCCAAATAATTGGAGAACTCAAGACTCTTTCACGTAACAAATAGAAAAAGGAGAGGTTTATATGTCATTAAAGGTTGGCGATATCATTACGTTTGAACGGACTTTTACAATAAGGGATGTTGAATTATTTACAGAGGTTTCAGGTGATGAAGGAAATCATCATATCACTCCAGATGAACAGGGAAGGCTTGTAGTTCAAGGATTATTAACATCCACTCTACCAACAAAAGTAGGTGGGGATTATAACGTATTGGCTCGTAATATGAATTTTGAGTTTGTAAGACCTGTGTTTACGGGTGATACCATCATGTGCGAAGTTACAATTGAAAGGTACGAAAAGATTGAAAGAAATAGAACATCTATAATGGCAACATTTCTATGTAGAAATCAGAATGAAAAGGAAGTGCTTAAAGGTAATTTTTCAGGTGTAATACTTTAAACCTATGATGCTATCTTGCCTTTGAATTTCCTTTTACAAGTCATACTACTGCCTATTTACCTCTTAATTTTTGGTGGAACAACTGGAGTTATAGAACTAGGCTTTCTAGTAGAAAGTATTTTCATTATTTTATTCATACCTTTGTTCTTGGCTTTCCTTATAAAATGGCTCTTGAGGAATAAGCAACAATTAAGAGAAAGTTTCCCAGGCCAACCTTTGATAGCATTAGTATTAATTATTGGACTTTTATTGGAATTGCCTATTTTGGCTCTCATCACGCAGCTTTTATTATTTATGTCTAAAGGTAAAAATACATAAAAACAAAGAAGGCACACATTTAAAGACTCTTTTAAACAATAAAATCCTATTGTGGCGATACTTTCACCACAATAGGATTAATAATCTAATGACAGACTCATATTATTATCTGTGACAAAATTAATTATAACTTACAACAAAAAAAACTGTTCAGTTACAACAAAGTCGGGTACTGCTAAAGACTAAAACCCGCATTCTTACGTTTGAAATTTCATATTGTAAAAAAGAAAGTCGGGTACCGACTTTTTTTCTACTTTACAACAAAGTCGGGTACTGAGAATAAAATATGCCTTTGATTTTAAAAGGATATTGGATAATTATGTTATAATATATAGAAGATTGTGAAGATATACACTTAAGCTAAACCAGCTAATAGTTTGTCAACATTTTTCAATAAAAAATTTAAAACAAGCATGATATACTAAAAATGAACACGCCAAATAACCTTCCATGACACTCCTTTTGGAAGGTTTTGTTGTATTTTGTTAGATAGAGTTTTTACGCTATATCATGGAAAGTAGTCTTGTTTCTTAGTACGGCATAAATCCAATGTAAGAGTTTATGTACACAGGCAATAACGGCTACTCTATATTGCTTTCCTTTTCGTAATAACTTCGTATAGCATACATTATAGAAGTTATACGATGGCAATCTTAGATAGGTGCTCTTGATATTGAAGAACAATATCTATTAATACATTGAGATTGAAAACATGACTATCATACATATTCTTTTGAAACGGATTGCGTTTGGCTGCTTCTATTAGCTTTTCTGCCTTTTCTCCAGCCCATTTATCAGACCGTCTGGTACATAATGAAGCTATCTTTTCTGTTCACTCTCTTTCGCTAACACCTAATACGGACTCGGACGTAGGAAATGCAGATAAAGTTAATAGCGAAACTCTAGAGTATAAATCACCAAAGACACCTCTATACTCTGGAATTATTTGATCCAACAGAGTTTGCAATTGAACCTTAGTCTGAGCAGCTACTTCTGTAATACTCTCTTGTTGTCTTGTTAGGTTACGAAGGTTTAAGAGTTGTATGCCCCTTTTTTTATAAGGCTCTAATTCTTCTTTATAAAAGAGCTCACAAAGGTGATAAGCATCTATTGCATCAGTTTTTACTTTTCGTAAACGTGAACTTTGCGCTCTATGGGAAATTAGAGGGTTTACAATGATATAGACGTATTTTTTCTCCTCTAAAAATTGAATTACGGGAGAATGATAGTGACCAGTTGACTCTAAAATAACCGTAGGTTGTTGTCCTTTAGCCATTTTTTCTACTTCTTGTAGAAAGATTAATAATGTGCCTAAACCATCAAGATCATGAACAACGCTAAAGCTCTTACGATAAGGTTTCCCCTTATCTAAAAATGCCTGTACTTGACTTTCTCCTTTAGCTACATCCAGACCAACGACTGGATTCATATATAAATCTCCTCCTTAGAAAATACAAATTAGTCGGGAACTCCTAACGCTTCTTGTAATATCATAGGTTCGCTAGTTAAACGGGATCTTTTTGTCCCAACCAGCCTGAAACATGTTTATACAAGTAGGGGGGGAACAGTTTAGCTGACGGGATCGAATCCCACGGAAGCTGCGTTCTACCCCGACTACCGTTATAATAAGACCATATAGAAAAAGGTCAACCAGAAATATCTGGCTAACCTTATATTACGAACGGGAGCGTTAGTTAGATATCAATATGAAATAAAATGAGCCTGGAGGAGAACTCTAAGCTCATTTTTAATGTGAATTGAATTGTTATCTTTTAACCGTCTCATACTCTGAAACTCTTACTGAAATTAACCTTTTAACTTCGTTTGAAACGGTCGGTCGAAGTCCTGCTTTTCTGTAAATCTGCCATTCAATGATTGGATTTCCCTCTTCTTTTAATTTCTTGATTCTGAATTCAACCCTTCTCTTTTGGAATGCAACCGTATCTTCTGATACTTTACTTATATACTCCAATGTTTTAGGGAGCTTATCCGCTTTCTTCTGTAATAACGATAATTCGTTTATTTTTTTACCGATAGAAGTTACCGTAATCTTCGTTGGCTTTTCAGCATCAATATCCCAATTTCGGATAACTTTCTTCACTTTTTCCAATATTTCTTTATCTCGTTTGTCCCAATCGACACGTTGATTGGGAGTTGTTGTTCTCTTCTTTACAGGAGAGTATTCATTAAGCCATTCGCGATTGTTCCGATACAAATAGGCATATACTTCAGGAGCCATCTTCCTCAGTTCCGTTTTTGACTTTTCAGGGTATTCCTCCTGAAGTTTCAGCCATGTGTTTTTTCTTTCATTTAATTGTGCTTCATAATCTTCCAAAGCATCGTTTACGTTTATCCTTTTAACTTTCGGCAACTTCCATGGTACTTTTAATTCCAGCTCAGCAGCGTATTTTTTGACTGTCGCACGATCTGCCTGCAATTCTCTTGCTATTTCTGTAAGGTAATTCTCTTCGTTAACCAATTCAGTCAGTCTTTCTTTCCAAACATGACCATATTCTTTTATCGTACCGATACGATACTTGTTTTCTCTGTTTTGGTCAGGTCCTCTCCTCGAAAAAACAAAACCACAATCACAACTGAATGTTCCAACTGGTTTCCTTGTATCATAACAAGTGGTTAAAGTTAGATTTGTTATGACTGGCTTATGATGATTGGGACAAGCAACATTAAGACATAACCAAGGTCCCTTTCCAAATGGAAGATACTCCTTTTCACCAAATAAATGATTTAAATCAGTATCCAAAAACAACATTACTAAAAGATGGCGAATCGGATGAAAGGACTTGCGGTGTTTTTGAAAGATCATCGTTAACCAATCGGATTCTTCAAAAAATACTTGTGACTGCAATAATTCTAAACTGCGTTCGGAGAATGTTGCTCCAAAAATCTGGTATAACCTGTCCCTTTTTAAAGACCCGTTGATACTTGCATATCCCTTTTGTTTTAAAAGGGTCAGGTATTTTTCCCGAAGCGTATTATCAGTCTTTTGGAGATGGATATTATTTAGGAGAGATTCGGTTGCTTTGGCAACTTTTATGAGCAAATGCACCTCTTCTTTCTTTAGTCCATCAAGATTATTCTTTGTTCCTTCAACAGATGGAGTCGCGATGATATATTCATGTTGATTTTGTGCTTTTATTGAAGCATTTGTTTCTTCCAATGCCCTTTCGTGTTTAGGACACATAAAAACGCTAGGAGCTTGATGAACCCTACGCCAATACGTTTCACCATAAGTGTCCATATCCTCTTTGATGCAATCACGGCACACCCATAGGTGTGTTTTTAATTTGACATTGCTTGCTGAAAGACCAATACGGGTGTGTATTGTACTACCCTTATTATCCAACATGGACTGCTTTACTTGTTCCGCCTGCTTAGGAAGCAAAAAAGCTGCATAATAGGGGTACATCGTATGATCATTAATCAATTGTTCTGCATCCCAATATGAACCCGTTTGTCTTAGTAAAGCATTTATATTGGCTGGTAAGTCCCAAACGGACCGAACAGTCCGTTTTTCAAACAATTCTTCTGTTGTCATTTTGGGACTCGTATTTCCAGACCTTACATGATACCTTGCCAATACACTGTATAACAATTCATCAGGATACGGAGTGGGAAACCAATGCAGCATGTTCTTCATCCTCCCAGAATTCATCTAATGGTTGTTTAACAATATTTTTTTCGAGAAACCACTCGTGTACTGATTTTTTCTTCTGCCTTGCTTCTTGCATCAAACGACCTAAATAATTTACATCACTAGACATGGTTTTCTTTTTCTTGTTCTTGCTCACTACTTTCCTTTCATCCTTTTCAATAAGAAGTTTTACCACTTCTTTTATCACCATTGACTTTTCAATGTCTTCACCAAATTTTTCAAAGACATTTCTAATGGCGGTTTGTACTTCATTTGGGTCAAAATCCATGGACAAAAGTTGTAAGGTAACCTCTTCTAAAAGAGATTGCTCCTTTTTTTGACGTTTTTGATCTTGTATCTTCTTTTGAATACGAACCTTTTCATGCAAATCAATGGAGGCTTTATATTTTTCAATTTCTTCATCCATATCAATGGGACGAATATCCTCATATTTGGCAATTTCACTTGGGATTCCTGACCTTAATGCTTCTAACATTGGTCGAACCAACCTCAAGCTATCTCTTGCCACTTGTTTGATGATTTGTTTGGTTATCCTTTCTTCCCCTGTTGCAATCGCTCTTACCTGTGAGAGCATGAAGAGTTTGACGGCAATGTCGATAATCCCTTGGCTTTCATCATAAAGTAACTCACTAAATTCACTTGAAAGGGAGGTATAATTGGTTGTCCACTGATACTCCCACATACCTTCCACGAATAAATCCCACGAGTCATCTTGTGGCATCTGAGACCAAACCATATCTCCTTGCCCACTTCCGCGTCTTGCTTGCCGAAATTCGCTTTGCAAAATCGAAATGGCTTTATTGGTTCCGACCATCAAAACGGGAATCCCTATTGTGTTAACTAATGTGACGAAAAAGTTCAGCATTTTATCCGAACCCCCACTTTTACTAAGGCTAAGGTGCTGGACTTCATCGATAATGAGTAAACCAATTCCGTGAAGACTAGATAAATGAGCCATTCGTTGTAACATCAAGTCCGTTGTGTTTTTTTGTGCTCCAAATTTGTTTAAATAGTTGGACCCTAATAATCGATCAAGCTCTGAGAAAAAACTCATACATAACCCTTTCAGTGAACCATCAAATGGGCAATCTAGTTTCATCCAACTTATCTGAGTATAAATAAAGGGTTTTCCTTGGTACTCATGATGCTTGATGAGTTGAGGATAAAATGACAGCACTCTTTCGATTGCGGTCGATTTTCCAATACCAGAAAGACCGATAATCGTAAATCCAGCTGCTGTCCGTTTTGCTTCTGTTTGATAATCCTTTAAAAATCTTCCTTCTTTTATCGCTTGATAACTTTCATGGACCCTCATGACTTCTTCCTTTCTTATCGGACTTCTGTGGAGGTATCCTTGACGAATTGCTCTAGAAATTCGTTGTTCAAGATCCAGATGGTTTTCAAATGGCTGGAAGTATTGAAATAATCTCTGTACACAATGAAACCGATAACTAGCATTTAAGGTTCGTTCTTTTTCATCAAATCGAGGAAACACTGAAATTTGCTCAATCACATCGTCCTCTGTAAAAATTGGAGGAAGTGCTTCAATCAATGGATTTGATTCATAATCTTGAACAATCTGGTCGCTGTAAATAGCATTAACTATTACTTCACCATGCAAAATAGGTGTGTCACTCGCTGCTAGTTCTTGCATGCTTCAACTTCTCCTTTTGGTTTCGACGTAATAACTCCATCCTAGAAGTACCTTGTTTTGGAAGTGTTTCTTCGACTTTTCCTTCTGATACATTCTGTTGAGTGAACTGATTGGTATCTGCCAAAAGAAAGGCTTCCTCTTTCCGTTTTGCTTCTTTTTCCATCGAGCGATTTCCGCGAATGCCTTTTACCTTTTGGTTGTTGCTCATTTCTACTTTTTCCGCACCCAAAGATTTCTTCGCCTTTTGGACAATGTGTTCGATGTCGCTTGTTAAATCTGATTTCTGTTGGATTTCTTCATGGGCAAATTCTTGTTGTTTTAACAATTCGTAAGCAAAGTAATACTCTACTTCTTCGATTGTTTTACCACTGTATTTCTTATGATGAACTAGTAAGGTTGCAACTTCGTAACCCCTACCGTCTTCGCTAGGCAAATAAATGTGTGACATGTTCCGCGGATCATAGCAAATAGGGATTTTCCAGCTCTTTTGTCTTGCTTCCCCAAACCAATTTTCTTTTAAAGCGGTTTCGCTACTGAAACGCATTTTCTTAAACTCGATTCCTTTATAGGTTACTCTAGCATTTGCCGTTGGTAGAAGATGGAGTTTCACAATATCTTCAGAATAGGAGCGAAGTTTACCCGAACGATTCTTAATACCCCAATTCCATAATTCGCGGGGAATAAGTGAAACCTCATCTTGAATTATCATTTCATCTTGATTGTAGTTCTTCAGCCAATGATGATTATTATGGTGGAGTACACAATGGATGATGACACTCGTAAATTCCTCTAATGTTAAGGTTGCATCTAATCGATAATCCCGATCACCTCGCACCTTAACATCCACATCTACAAAGCCAGGAATAAATGGTTTGACTTTGGTATGAATGGTTTTAAAATGTTGCTCAACAATTCCTTTCCAATCCGCTCGATATGGAGGAGTATTTTCTACTTTCATATTAAAAGCAGAAATAAGCCGCTCAACATTGTAACCCTCTAATTCTCCTCGGTCTGCTAATAGTGTTTGAGGAAGGTAATGACAATTCCACTCTTCTTTTGTTATATCAATACCGTATTGCTTGCAATAGGAAACTTTATCACTAGCTGTGTTGGAAAGAGCCATCATTGCACCATACCATGAGGGTCCTTCCAGCCCTACATACAATCCAACGACCATACGGCTAAAAACATCGATTACTACATAAATGACAGGACGACCAATGATCCAGTTTCGATTAAAAGAACTAACAATATAAACATCTGCAATTGTTGCATCAATTTGATATTTTGTCCCTGGACCATAGAGTTCACCAACAGATGTTCCTAACACTGCCCGATCCTCTAATTCATATTTCCGATTACCTTTTCTTTTTCGAAGTTTTTCTTCGGATTTATAAGTCTTTTCATACCAAAATCGGAACTGCCTTAATGTCGGGAGATTATCCTGATCGAGGAGAATTGGTTTTTTCACACCATTTTCATAACGATAATCTGCAACAAAAAAGGTCTTCAGCATCAAGTCATAAGTCGTTGCCAGAGGATTCTTCCTTACGTTATGATAAAATCTCTTAACACTTACCTCAAAAATCCTTTTGATTTCATCATTTATGACAATGCCTTTACCAATTATTGACCCGAACTTCCTTGGTCGTCCCGTCTTGACAGTAAACTCTTTATCCTTTCCCTTTCCTCCAGAATTTTTATAGTCGGGTAGCAAAGCATTCTTCGTTTTTCCTCTTTGCCAAAATTGAGTCAAATATTTATACAGTAAACGCTTGGTCTTTCCTGTCCTTTCCATCGTCGCTTTTATAAGTGGACCTCTTTTTTCACTCTCATAAATTGCTGGTTCTTGTAGAACTAAATTTTCAATACATTTCCAGCGTTCATCTCTCAACAGTTTATTATGCTCAGAGAGTTGTTCTTCGGATTGATAGACAAAGCCATAAGGTTCTTTATCAACAATCGATATTAACTCCTCAGCGTGTAGTTGTTCCAGATCGGAGATTTTCCGTTTGATCGGTAATGCTTTTTCTATTACAATGTTGATGGTGTAACAAATTATGTTACCTTCATCAATCCAAACGATACGTTCCAAGTGTTTTTCGCCGTTCGCTTCTTCAATACTGATAATGTCATTTATAATAAACATTAATTTCCTACTTCCTTATTCTAAATTTTTAAACACATCTTCTATCCAAAGATGAGTGTGAATCTTTTGATTAATATCTATTACTTGGAGTTCTTGACGAGCAATTAAATGCTTTAGAATTTCTAAGCCCATTCCGTTTTCTAATTGAAATGTTTGATCAAACTCTGTCACCATTTCAATAATCGAGGTTTTATACTTTTTTATAAAAGATTTCATTTGATGGATATACGTTTGAAGGGCTGAACCCAACAATTCTTCTATTTCAAAATAGGAGTGATGGAGCCATTCAACATTATCAATCATGTTTCTTGGCAATTCTTTTTCCGTAATAATTCCCCAATCAATCCCACGATCTTCCCAATAAGAACGTTCAATCTCAAACTTTTCAATAGTCCGCTCATTTTCCAGTTCTTTTGATGGTTTTACCGTTCGAGCGACATGATTAGTAGCTGCTGAGTCTTTTATTGTAATAAAAAAATCAGTTGTCATCACAATAGGAACTTGGGATTTCGGATCGTTCGGATGCTTAATTCCTTTTTCATTGGCAATGAACCAAGTGTCTTCACGGCTTAGCGGAAACTGCTCTCGTACATCCACAACAGAGTTGTTCCATTCCAGCACATAGAAGTAATCCTTTTCCAATTTGGATAAGAATTGATGGATTCGGTTTGTTTTCCACCCTTTTCCTCTTGTAGCAAGTCCGCTTGATGGGAAATCTTGAATATTAATCCAAGGTTTATAATCCTCCCCTGTTCCTTGACCCCGACCTTCTTTTTCCATTTCAAGGATTTTCTTTTCCGTTAATTCTGTTTTCCTTTTCATGATTGTCACCCCTTTGCTGAGATTTCCATGTTCCTATCATAGACAGGAAGTGCTCACCTTACATGCTGTAAAATTTGCTAGTGCAGATTTTTACCAAAAGAATATTTTTAGAAAAAATTATTTAAAATAATATATTTTTGATTAATTTTTTACCTAGTCGCTTTTTAATTATTTGAAATAAATTTGTTTTCCAGTAATTTACAAATTACATTTTTCTATCATTATGAGCAAAAAATGTCGTTTATAAACAACAAAATTGCAAAAAAATGACCTGTTACTTTAATAACAGATCATTTTTTGTCGGATGCAATTTTTAAAAAGCCATTAAAATGATATAAATTCCGATGAAACTCATCTCTATTTTCATCTTTACAGTATTCGATCGAATTATAAAATAACGCCTTTATTTCAATTAATATTTGTTCGTCTTCTAAATGCCTGACAACTTCTGGTGAAAACGTTCGATCCTCAGTAACTTTCAAAAGTAATTGTCTCCATGTTTTTGGCATTTTTATTTTATTATTATGTAGTGCATTAATAGCCCCGTTTGTAGAAAGTTCATCAAAGGTTATTAAATACGATTCAAAATAATCAATTTTAGGATCTTTCCCAACAACAAATTCATCTACACGTTGCTTTAGTTCAGATGGTTTTACATTTTTACTGTACTTTCTCATTAAAACCGATCGCAGCTTTTTTAAATACTCTTCATATTCCGCCTGATCTAGTCCATTAATCGTATTACGAACATTATCGACATACATATTATTTCTCTCCCTTATTTCTCTCTTTTTTAAAGTAATATCCGATTATTCAGAATAAATACTCGTCTTTTCTATTTTTTATAAAAAGAATCTCGTATGCAACAGCATTCTTATATTGCAACTAAAGTTAATACTAATAACATTTTCTACAATTCTCAAAATAAGTTGTTCTCTTTTGTTGAATGGGTTAAGTTATTGTCATAGGGGGGAAATATATGGAATTTAATGATCATATTTGGGAATGGTCGCTAGGTCTTCCTAAATGGCAAAATGACTTAATCAGAAGGCTATATCAAAAATCTACGCTCGAAAGCAAAGACACAGATGAAGTAATAAATAATATCCTTCATGAGAATGGTTTTTCTGAGAGGATTTTAACCATTAGTCCTTTAGAGAAAAATAAAATCCCTAATAAAAGTCCGAAAGATGCCATTAAGATTATTGCATTAAAAAACTTCAATAATATTGCCGCCATTGAACCAGAGTATGGGCTTGAATTTTCACCAAATGGATTAACGGTTGTTTACGGTGAAAATTCCGCTGGCAAATCTAGTTATGCTAAGGTGTTAAAGCAGTCTTGCCGAGCTGTGGATGACAAAACAAAGATTCACCCGAATATCTATAAATCAAGCGGTTCAATAAGCACTGCCGACATTTATGTACAGCAAAATGGCACAGAAACCATTATTAATAGAGTGGTAAATACCGCACCTGAACAACAGTTAACATCCATCAGTATTTTCGACACTGATTGTGCGAGAGTTTATGCAGAATCCGAAAACGAGGTTGTATTTATTCCAACTGAATTTAAAATCTTCGATGATCTTGCTCAGCATCAAACTGGAATAAAACAAAGATTATTACAGTTAAAAGATGAACTTTTAGAAACACTGCCTTCATTCCATGAGTTAACCAGTCTTTCTAAGGTCAAATCATTTGTTGAATCTATTTCTTACAAAACGAAAGAAAAGGACATTCAGCAGAATTGTAATTTCACAGAAAAAGATCTGGAGCGGCTTAAACAGATGACAAAAGATTTAAAGGTCCTTATAGATTCAAATCCTGTTAAATTGATGCAGGAACTGCAAAGGAACATAAATGATATTACAAACTTAAAAAACAACCTCCAACAAATTCTTAACGAATTATCTTTTGAAAAAGTCAAAGAATTTGTCTCGGCACATCAACGATACCTTGGTTCGAAAGCAACGCTGGAAGTTTTAACTCGTGAAGCATTTGTAGAACAACCTTTAGCTGGTGTTGGTAGTGATCCTTGGAAAAAACTATGGCACACCGCCAAACAATATCATGAAATTGCTTATCCTGGGCAGTCATTTCCATACGTCGAGAATGAAGCAAAATGCTTATTATGCCAACAAGACTTAAAGGAAGAATCTCGAATTCGATTAACACGTTTTGAGGAATTTATGACTGACAGCATCAGTCAAGAGACAGCTCAGTTACACTCTCAAAGACAAGGTTTAATAGCTAAAATAAAATCTTTACCATTCACAAAAGTGGCAGAATCCTCTGTTCGTACTTTCTTTTATCATGATTCACCTGAATTGGATATGAAAGCGGAATTGTTTATCCAATCAGCAATAAAAATTAGTACATTATTACAAAATGCCGAGACAGATGTACACCTGTCCTTGGATGACATTCCAGAAATAGAACTTCCGCCTCTAAAAGAAATGGAACATTGGTTAGAGATAAAAAATAGTGAGTTGAAACATTTAAAAACAATAGCCCAACAAGACAACTCAGCAGAATTACTGTTGGAACAGAACGAGTTAGTTTCAAAAGAAAAAATCTTTAAAAGAATAGATGATGTATATCGTTTAGCAAAAGTTCGCCAAGAAGTTGATAAGATTGATAAAGCAATAAAATCGCTGGATACAACAAAATTGACAAAAAAATATAACGAATTATCCAGTTCATTGCTGACTGACAAGTTTAAGGACGAAATCGAAAAAGAACTAAAGCAGCTAAGAAGGGAACACATTCTATTCAAGCTAAATAGCAGAGGAGTAAAAGGTAAAACCACTATAAAACTCGCTTTGGATTCCAGTTCGAAAATAAACATTAACGAAATCCTAAGTGAAGGTGAACAAAAAGCATTATCAATAGCATTCTTCCTTGTGGAAATTTCTTCTATACCATCAAATGGAGGAATCATTCTTGATGACCCCGTTTCCTCTTTAGACCATAGCAGGAGAGAGTATGTAGCTCATCGATTGGTACAGGAAGCTAAAAAACGTCAAGTCATTATTTTTACACACGACATCGTGTTTCTACACACCTTGCAAAAACATGTTAATTTACAAAACGTAAACGCATCCTATTGTTCTATAAGGAGAAATGGTAATAGAGCAGGGATTGCAAAAACGGAAATGCCATGGATAACCCTTTCAACCAGTAAAAGAATCAAATACTTAAAAAATGAATTGCCAAAACTAAAAAAGTTACAAAGCCAGTTAGATCCTGATATGTATGTCCCGCAAGTTAAAACATGGTATATGCTTCTAAGGGAATCGTGGGAACGTGCCGTAGAAGAATTGTTGTTAAACGGTGTTGTTGAACGGTTTAATCCAAGTGTTCAAACACAAAAACTTAGTAAAATTAAATTTTCGGATGAGATTGTCCAACTCGTAACAGAGGGTATGACAAAAACATCCACTTATGTACATGATGAGTCTCATGCCATCGGTCGAATACTACCAAATAATGAGGAAATGCTTGAGGATCTTAATGTGTTGGAGCAGTTCACCAAATTGTTTAGAAAATAAATTGATATTTCACCAAATTAAAAAGGACCAATTCTGGTCCTTTTGTACTTTTTTTCTCTCTGATTTACAATTCCTCTTGTTCAACTCTTGGATAGTTTAAGTGTACAACTTCACAATCTTAAACTTTTCATCAGAAATTTGTAGCACCCGTTAGAGCTGAACAAAAAAATTATATACCTTCCCAACTTTCTTTATTTGAAACATGACGGAATACTAAATAACCAACAACATTAAATAAGACAAACACAAAACTCCACTTTAAATTTAATCTTCTTTCATGATAGGCATTTATCATTGCCCATATAGAAAATAAACTCCAATAAAGGAACCCTGATAAAAACAAACTTAGAACACTTAAAGTATGATAACTATTTCTTTTAGTTATCACATACCAATTATTCTTACCACTACCAGAGGGGAGTAACTCAACAAACATCTGTCTATTGTCTTCAATGCCATATTGGTAATCAGCCTCTTTATTACCAACGTAATCAAATAACTCCTCATTGGTTATATTACTTACATCATAAATAAGAATATCTGAAATATAATTTGTACCATGTACGACTGACGCTATTTCTTTTTTTATATCATCTGATACAATATCATTTTTGTCTAAGATAGAATGTATTTTTGTAGAAGCAAATGACTTATCGGTTAAACTTTGAGCTTCTTTTGATTGTAAGGTAGCAAAAATAATTGGAGCAATTGTGAGAAAAATTAATGCAACATAAAGTAGCCATTTGGCAAATACTTTATGTTTTTTCGATAATTGACCTACAATTGAGCGTATCTCATTTTCATCACCAAACCGTTCAATTGCCATAATTATTGCTTTTTCTTCTTCTACTCCCTCGAATTTCAATTCAAGAACTAGCTCCTGTAAATGAGTTTTCATCTCCATCTTTAATTCTTGGATTTCTTCCTCATTTCCATCAACATTGTGATAAACATAATCAACATATTCATCTATTTTTTTCATTTTTTCCTCCTACCACCAAAAAAGAGTCAATAATTTCTTTAACAAATAACCACTCCAACTGTTTATTCTTAAAACCCTCATGACCTAGTTTGGTTACTTCATAATATTTTCTTCTTCCACCTTGACCTTGCTCATCTCCCCAATAAGAAGAAATCCATTTATTTTTCTCAAGCCTTTTTAAAGATAGGTAGAGCGTACCTTCTTTCAACTCGAATTTTCCCTTGCTTCTTTCTCGAACCAACTTCGCTAATTCGTATCCATACATATCTTCATTTACTAAGATTGAAAGAATTAAGGTATCAATATGACCTTTTAAAACTTCCTTATTAACCTCCACAGTTGTCCTCCATTCAAAAAATTAATACTCTATGTTACAAGGTATTAACTTGTTTAAGTAAATATTCGAAGAAGAATCAAAAAAACTACTCATTAGCATAAACTTTTCCCTTGTTGTGGAAAAAAGTAAAAGCAATTTATTATAAATCCTATACAAAAAAACAACGTCCAGAGATAAAAAAACTCTCTGAACGTTGTTTTATTATTTCACTTATTCACTTAAGCACCCGTTAATTGAATAAGAAAAAGCGTTTCTAATGTGAAACGCAATTAGTCAGAGACTTAATTTAAAATTTCGCCATCTTTACTTTCTACATAAATCTTATACGAATCAATTGAGATAAAATCTAATTCCTCTGAATCTAAAACCTCCTCGACACTCTTTTGAATATCCTTTGCTATTTGTTTCGAGTGTGAGTCCTCGCTATCTAATGAGGTTTGAATTGTAAGTGACTCTTGATAATCAATTAGTATATCTCCAATCCCTTCGTAGTTACTATTTAGTGACTGCATAACATTCATCGTCAAAGTGGCTAACTCTTTATTTACTTCGCTCATATCTAATTCTTCATTTTGTGCTGAAGCAACTGGTTCTTCTGAATTATTAAATAATAAGCCCGAACCTACAATAATACCTACTAAAACTACAAAACCAATACCTACAAGACCTTTTTTCAAAACGAACACCCCCCTAGTTATGAGGCTGCTGAAAAACTTACGTTTTTAAATTAATAATTGTTTTTCAAACAAAAATAGATCACCTTCTGTTCGATTTTGAACAGGAAGTGATCTATTTCTTTCATAGTTAGTTACTTTTCTGCTTTAATCAACGTAAGAATTCGTTTGAGGTTGACTGCGAAAATGGCTGTGGCTCCTTGAATTTCCATGCCAAATAGACCCGCCGATGATGCTTCATCATACCCGTGTCTGTGTTTGAGTTCACTGTTCTTCGCCTCAATTTTATATCTTTCTTTCGCTAACGTTTTAAATTCTTCACTATTTTGAAACGCCTCTTGTTCGCGATGCTCGGTTGATTTGATTGTGACAGAATACGTCTTGCTTTTTGCACCTTCCTTATAACATCCATTACGAAATGGACATACTTTACATTTTTCAATATCAAACATATAAGTGTCTTTTTGATTATTATTAATGCCTTTCTTGCCTGTACGTGCCTTGCGTATAGCTAAATGTCCTGCTTTACATACATACATGCCAGCATCTTTATTGAACACAAATTCATCCTCTTTTTTTCTAGTACCATGTGTAATATTAGGATTTAATTTCGCAACTAATTGTAGTCCATTTTGATTAAAGTATTGAATATTTTCTTTTTCTGAGTACGCTGTATCACCAACGACTGTTTCTAGTTTCATGCCAGTTTCTTTACTTTTTTCGACTAATTCTTGTAGGAATTTCCCATCACTTTTTTCACCAGTAGTGATAATCGCAGCCGTAATAATGCGTTCATCGCTCATCGCAATATGTGTTTTAAAACCAAAAAAAGAAGAATCAGCTGTTTTATGTCCGACACGAGCATCGGGATCACTTGAAAAGCTAAGCTGTTCTGTATAATCTTCCACGACTTCTTTTAATACATTTAACTTTTCCTTCACAGCTGGAATCGCAGCAATTTGTGGTTCCTTTTCAACAATGGTAATGATTTCACTGCAATAATCTACTTCTTCTTTCACTTCGTTAGAAGTAGGTTTTGATGGGAATTTAGTTTTCATCGATTCATTGATTTGATACACGGCTTTTCTTACATTTTTTGATTTCTCTTGTAAAAATTCTTTGGGTGATTTTTGGTTATAACGTGCTTTTGTATGTGTGGCATCGACGATAATTGTTTTACTTTTAATGACTTCTTTTTCCAATGCAATCTCAACTGTCTTCCCAATAAGCATGTCTAATAAACTAGCATCTTGAAGACGAAGTTTACGAAATTTAGTTAACGAGCTTGGATTAATGACAGGATCTTCAGGTACCATATCTAAGAAGTATTTAAACGACATGTCATATTTTGATCGCTCTACTACATCAACATCAGATAAGTCAAAAATTGATTTTAATAATAAATACTTAAACATGCGAACAGGCGAAACGGCATTTCGACCATTATCAAGGCAATATTTATTTTTTAGTTCTTCTAAAATGAATGAAAAGTCAACGAGTTCATTGATTTGACGAAGAATATTGTCTTTTGGGATAACGATATCGTAAATTTCCATAAATGGACTAAGGTTGAGGGATGCTTGATTTGAAATCATTTGAATACCACCTATATATTAATATCCTTATTATAAAGCATAAAGGCAGTGGAAAGTTCTTAACTCGAACTTTCCACTGCCTAAGTTTAAAATTCCGACTTTTTCAGTGCCCTCCTAGTTATAGGTATGTCCTTCTTAATCTCGTTATTCAACATTACTGCTCTTTAGTTTAACATTACCTTCCAATAAGCGGGTATAAAAAAACGAGCTGCATCTCTTACAGCCCGTAATTTTACTAACGCCCCCGTTCGCCACAAGTTCATGTGACTGCTTGTTCAGCTAACGCACCCGTTAGTTTAATAAGAGGTTAGGCTTCATTCTTAAATGTTTTATAATATTCTTGTCCTAAGATTATTAACCCTAAGATAGTTAATAGAATTCCTACAACAAATGGAAAACCTAAAAATAAAGACTGTACAACTTCATTTCCATATTGCTTTGCTCCAAAAATTGCATGCCATAATTTCGACTTACCAGACCATGCTGTTATATTAGTTGCGTAAATAGAACCCGCTAAAATAATTGTTAAAGTAACTAATAAACCACCTAGCATTATAAATCCACCAATTACAATTCTTTTCATTATTTGCCCCCTTATTTTTATTGTCGTCTTACTTTTCTTTGTATCAGCTAATTTCACTAAACTGCCCGTTAGTTTAAGTGTAACTCTTCACAAGCCCTCTCTATATATTAACATAAAATTTCCATTTACCTTCAAAAAAAATGGCTCGCTTAGTTTAGCGAACTATCTTAGATATAATATATCCTTTAAATCAAAAACTTTTTCGGTTAAGTCTAACCGATGAGCAGGAGTTTCCATTGTTCCGTTCGATTTATAAGCGAAACAAAGGTTATAATACATTCGCAGGATTGTGATAGCCATTTGAGCATACCTCGAATTGAAGTTTGAATAAGGATATTCGTTGCCATTCCGCACCAGTTTAGCACAGATCTTAACAACACCGCATAAACTTATGCGGTGTTGTTAACTTGGATGCGTATTGATGTGCTAATTAGTATACTAAACCCGTTAAATCATTGATATAACAATAAAAAAGAGGACACCATTCATATGCGAATGATGTCCTCAATTAGGTTGTTATTTAATGTTTTCTCCTCATCAACCGAATCCGTTAGGCTTATGCCCACTCCTTTTTTAAATTAAAGTCAGTTCCCAACTTTTTTGTTCAATTCCCGACTTTTTTGTCTTTCAACAATACAAAAAAAGACACGATCCAATAAAAATCAGATCGTGTCTTACAGGATAACCTTTTTATCAAATACAATATCTCAGTACCTGACTTTGTTGTTCAGTACCCAACTTTGTTGTTCAGTACCCGACTTTGTTGTCCAGTACCCGACTTTGTTGTCATTCAACAAAAACTAAACTTCTTACCTAACCTCTATTCAACCGTAACACTTTTCGCTAGGTTACGTGGTTTATCAACGTCACATCCACGATGTAATGCTGCATAGTACGAGATTAGCTGTAGAGGGATAACTGAAACAAGCGGTGTGAAGTATTCATGAACCGCTGGAATTACAAGTACATCTCCTTCTTTCTCTAACCCTTCCATACTAATGATACAAGGATTAGCGCCACGTGCAGCTACTTCTTTCACATTTCCACGAATGCTTAAGTTTACATGCTCATGAGTAGCAAGTGCGATAACAGGCGTACCGTCTTCAATTAATGCAATTGTTCCATGCTTTAACTCTCCACCTGCAAAACCTTCTGCTTGAATATAAGAAATCTCTTTTAACTTAAGAGCCCCTTCTAAACAAACATAATAGTCTGCTGAACGGCCAATGAAGAAACAATTGCGTGTAACAGATAAGAAGTCGCGAGAGATTTTTTCAATTACTTCTTTTTGGTCACATAGCGTTTCAATTGCTGTTGCTACGATACTTAGCTCTTTAATTGGCTGGAATGAAATCGGTAATCCTTTTGCCTTTGCTGTATCAACAGCAAGTATCGTAAGCACAGCCATTTGAGCTGTATATGCTTTAGTTGAAGCAACTGCGATTTCTGGCCCTGCATACGTATGAAGGGTAAAATCAGATTCACGTGAAAGAGTTGAACCAGGTACATTCGTAATTGTTAACGATGGATAGCCTTTTTCTTTCACGTTCACAAGCACTCCACGACAATCAGCCGTTTCACCACTTTGTGAAATAAAAATAAAGAGTGGGTTTTCAGATAGTAGTGGCATATTGTATAAGAATTCACTCGCAATATGCACCTCTACTGGCTTTTCTGCAATCTTTTCAATTAATTGCTTTCCAACTAAACCAGCATGATAACTCGTTCCTGCTGCAATCACATAAATACGGTCTGCTGCTGTCATTGCATTACGAATGTCTTCATCTAGTTTAATTGCATCATTTTCATCTTTATATTTTGACATAATGTTACGAATAACAAGTGGCTGCTCATCAATTTCCTTTAACATATAATGTGGGTATGTGCCTTTTTCTATATCACTTGCATCAATTTCAGCAACAAATGAGTCACGTGTCACTTCAACACCAGCTAAGTTTTGGATTTTCACAGAATCTCGAGATACAATTACCATTTCTTGGTCCATAAGCTCAACAAACGTATCTGTAACCTGTAGCATTGCCATTGCGTCACTAGCAATTACATTAACACCGTCACTTAGACCAATTAATAGTGGGCTCTTATTTTTACCTACATATATTTTCTCTGGGTCTTTCTCATCAAGTAGCGCTAGTGCGTATGAGCCTTTTAATAGAGAAAGAGTTTGTCGAAAAGCCTTTTCAACCGTGACACCTTCATCAAGAAAACTCTCAACAAGCTGAACAATAACCTCTGTATCTGTATCACTTTCAAACTTAACATCTGGTAGATAGTCAGTCTTTAATTGCTCATAGTTCTCGATTACACCATTATGAACAATTGTAAAACGATGAGAGCTACTTTGATGTGGATGAGCATTAATCTTATTAGGAACTCCATGTGTTGCCCAACGTGTGTGACCTATTCCTGCCGTCCCTGCCACATTCTCGTCTACAACATTACGTAAATCAGCAATTCTTCCTTTTTCTTTAAAAAGGTGTACTTGTTCTCCGCTCACAACTGCAATCCCAGCTGAGTCATAACCACGATATTCAAGTCGTTCTAATCCACGTAACAAAATTTCTTTTGCATCGTCCGTTCCAATATATCCTACAATTCCGCACATATGTGCTAGCCTCCCTAGATTAGGGGGACAAGGGCTCCTTTGGGGCACTCTTGCCCCCACTCTTTTTAGATTTTAATGACACCATTGACTTTGACTTTGTGCAAAGAGTCACCTCTTTGTTTTTTCAAAGACTTTCGGTTGTGGTATTGCAACCGAGGGGCATCCGCCGAACTTCGATATTCCCCTTCCTCGTCAACTATTTCAACAAATAGTCCAGGCGCTTATAAATAACGTGCTACTGTCGCTCCTCCCTTTTTAAACTCAAAGTTAATCATACTACAATACGACAAAAGGGGTCAATATCCATAAAGAACCAGTTCCTAGTAGACTGTGACAAATTCTTGTAGTTCCACCTGTGAATACACTACTACCATTGAAATCAATCAAAGAATTAGTCTATTGCTTCACTGCTATTGTGCGGAGCTACCCATCATTGAGTAAGCTTTATTACTCAACACTAATGTCACTTAATACGAGGCAGTTTATCTGTTAAGCCTTATAAAATAAAAATATGCATAGAGGGCACCTGTTGTGCCTCTACGCATTAGCTCTTTTTTTATTCTTCTTTAAATCCAAGCTCTTCTTGCACTACGTCAGCAATCGACGTTACAAAGCGCTCACATAATTCTTCTGTCTCTGCTTCCACCATCACTCGTACAAGTGGTTCCGTTCCAGATGGACGTACAAGAACACGTCCGTTGCCATTCATTTCTTTTTCTACTGCCTCAATAGCCTCTACTACTTTATTGTTAGTTTGAACTGCTTCTTTATCTACAACTTTAATATTTACTAGCGTTTGCGGGAATTTCTCCATCTCTCCTGCAAGCTGAGACAATGGTTTTTTCGTAAGCTTCATAATATTAACTAACTGAAGCGCAGAAAGTAAACCGTCTCCTGTCGTAATGTGGTCTAAGAAAATGATATGACCAGATTGCTCACCACCAAGGTTGAAGCCACCTTTTCTCATTTCCTCCATAACATAACGGTCACCTACACCTGTTTGTCTTGTATCAACATCATTTGCCTCTAATGCTTTATAGAAGCCTAAGTTACTCATAACTGTAGTTACGACCGTATTATGCTTTAACCAGCCTTGCTCTTTCATAAACTTCGCACAGATGAACATAATTTGGTCACCATCAACGATGTGTCCATTCTCATCCACTGCAATTAATCTGTCCGCATCACCATCAAAAGCAAGACCTAAGTCCGCTTTCTTATCTAATACTAATTGTGCAAGTGCTTCTGGATGAGTAGAACCTACACCATCATTAATATTGACTCCATTTGGTGACGTACCCATTGTAGAAATATCTGCTTCTAAATCTGCAAATAAATGTGGAGCTAAGGAAGACGCTGCACCATGTGCACAGTCAAGGGCAATATGTAGCCCTGAGAAATCTTCGTGTACAGTCTGTTTTAAAAACTGTAAATATTTTTGTCCACCTTCGAAATAATCATTAACCTGGCCTAAATCAGCCCCTACTGGACGAGGTAATGTATCTTCCTCATCAAGTAATGTTTCTATTTCTTTTTCCTGTACATCAAGTAGCTTAAAGCCATCCGGACCAAAGAACTTAATTCCATTATCCTCTACTGGATTATGAGAAGCAGATATCATAACACCTGCTTGAGCACTTAACGCTTTTGTTAAGAAAGCCACACCTGGTGTTGAAATCACACCTAATCTCATAACTTCTGCTCCAACACTTAGAAGACCAGCAATTAATGCCCCCTCAAGCATTTCACCTGAAATACGTGTATCACGTCCAATGAGGACTTTAGGTTTTTCTGTGTCCTTTGTTAGGACATACCCACCGATACGTCCTAGTTTAAATGCTAGCTCAGGGGTTAACTGTGTATTAGCTATTCCCCTAACTCCATCTGTCCCAAAATACTTACCCATGTAAAAATCTCTCCTTCAATGAACATTGTTTATCCATGTTAATTTCAACTCTATTCGTTACTTTGTTCTTTTATTATGACAGTTGCTTTTTGTGATGAGGACTCAAACGATAAGTTCTGTGGTCCGATTACTTGAATCTCAATCTCATGCTCTCCAAGTGCTAGCTCGTTTACATCTATAAACGCTTGAATATTCTCTGGATTTACTTTTTCTAATAATGCAGTAGTACCTTTCAACGTAACATTTACTAGCTGATTAACTGGACTTTCAAAGATAAGCTCTAGCCCTTCTGATAAGCCATTAATATCAACAGGTACTTCTTCTATTAGAAGAGTTTCTTCCTTATTAAGCTCGACTGTTACATTGATTACCTGTGGGTCAACCCTTTCAACTCCCCTCGGTCTTGGGACAGCAAGCTGAAGTGTCTGACTTTCTGTAATCGTGCTTAAATCTATTTCAAGTCCCTCAATAATTGATATCTGTCCAATAACATCTCTTGGACCAAAAATTGTTACTTCTTTTGGCTCTAAAATCACCGATTCTACACTTAAGCCTTCTGGAGGTTCACCCTGCTTACTAACCTTGACTGGTACCTCTTTATAAGGACTCGTAATTGGAACACGTACATCGACTATCGCTGGTTCAATATCTAGATGAAGTTCGTTCCCCACTTGGTCATAAACCTTAACGGGAACCCCTTTTTCGATTGTCCTATCTGCACCTTGTACATCTACATATGCTTTTGCAATCGCTACTTGTTCGATAATTTCCTCGGCTGCTGTTATTTCTATAGTAACAGGAGTAACAATAGGCGTTCCTACTGTATATCCTTCAGCAACTTCATCACTGTTCACTAAATCAACGGTTACCGGTAGAGTCATTGTTTTCTTTTCTTGTAAAACGACTCTTACAAATTGAGGAACGACGGATACTGATAGTTCACGAGGGAAGCCTTTAGTATGAATGCTTACATGATGAACACCAGGACCCTTATCCTGTAAATCAACAAATACCTCATAATTTGGTCGCGCCACCTGGAACTGAATTAGTGCCCCCTGAGGGCCTGTTAAATTCACTTGAACCGACTCAGTCATCTCAGTGACAACATATTGGTCCTCATCAAAGTGAGCGACTAATGGAACATCTGTTAACGTATGTGAGCCTTTACTAACTCCCGGAAGTACACTTGGTTGATTTGTGAAATTATCAGCGTTTACCATCAAAAATAACATGAGGGCAATAAAAAACGAGATTAGCTTTACAAACCATGGACTAGTAAATAGCTTATCCATCCTTCTTCCCTCCCCACTGCCAACGTGCTGAAGAGGTTTGTACTTGAGTTATTAACTCTCTTTTCAACAATTCATGTAACTTCTCTTCATCTAAATCACGATGAAGCTCTCCATTTTTCGTAAGAGAGATATTTCCTGTTTCTTCTGATACAACTAGAGTAATACAATCAGTCACTTCACTAATTCCAAGTGCTGCACGGTGTCTCGTCCCTAACTCCTTTGATATAAAAGGATTCTCTGATAGCGGTAAGTAACAAGCTGCAGCCATTATCTTATTTTCTTTTATAATAACAGCACCATCATGTAATGGTGTATTTGGTATAAAGACATTGATAAGTAACTCTGATGTTAAATCTGAGTTCATTGAAATCCCTGTCTCTACGTAGTCATTCATTCCCGTTTCCCGTTCAATCGAGAGTAACGCACCGATACGACGCTTGGCCATATAGTTAGCAGCCTTTACAATCGCTTCAATTGATTTCGACGTTTCCTCTTCTTGTGGAATAGTAGAGCGAGAAAATAGGCGACCTCTCCCTAACTGTTCCAACGCCCTTCTCAGCTCCGGCTGAAAGATGATGATAATGGCAAGTAACCCGTAAGTTACGGTTTGATACATTAACCATTCAAGAGTACGCAAACCAAAAAAGCTACTTAAAAACCATATCCCAAGGATAACGGTAATTCCTTTTAATAACTGAACAGCTCTTGTGCCTCGTATAATCATTATTAATTTGTATATTACGTAGGTAACAAGTAATATATCTACTATCTGCCCCAAGTAATTGAGCAGTTGAAAATCTTCTCCCAAAAACATGGCACTTCCTCCAAACCTTTAGCATCAGGAACTACTTTTTTATATTTATAGCTTTATCATTATACCATATTTTAAAACCTATCGTATGCATCATACAGTCCGTCAATGAATACTAGAGCCTCTCTTTTTCCCACTGATGTACGAAACTTACTTACTAGTCTATATTCTCTTTTTCGTTACCTACCACGGTCGTTACATCAGAGAAGAAGCTCTTAATGTGATACCAAATCCATTCTAATACTTGGGTCACCTCATCTATTTCTCCAGATACAGAACCGGCAGAAGCTAGATACTTCTCGCTATTTACGAGAAGCACATTCCCACGAACTTCTCCATTTAACTCTAATGTTCCATTACGAACAACCAAATTTCCTTCAATTACTTCCCCTTCTGGAACAATGACTTTGCCACTCTCATGGTCAATTTGAATGTTTCCGTTTCCTGTCACACTTAGTTCCTCTGAGCTATTCCAAACAGAAATAATACTACTAGACATGAGTATTAGAAAAATAGAAGCAGCTACGGCAAGAGGATGGTTTCTCATCCATTGCTTCCAGGCCACTCTCTTCTTACGCTTTGGTAGTTGTTGCAAGACATTATTTGTAAAGTTAGCCGATGTCTCTATATGAGAGGCACTTTGAACAAAAGCTATTGCTTTTCTCGTTTCCTCATAATGTTTCTTACATGAAACATTTGTCTCTATATAATGTAAAAACTCAGCTTTTTCTTCATTAGTTGTTTCCCCATCTAAATACCGATGCATAAGCTCAATAAAACGTTTATTGTATTCCATGTTCATCACCCTTTCACCTTAGACATTGCCCATTCGCTTACGCAAGGTTTCCCGACCGCGATGAATTCTTGTCTTAACTGTCGATACTGGCAGATCTAAAATCTCGCTGATTTCTTTTAAAGACAAGTCTTCAATGTACTTTAGTATAATCGCAGAGCGATATTTAGGCGGTAAATGGTTGATTTCATCTTGTATCCACTCTTGCATCTCTACCTTAACCACTTGATCATCTGGAAGCTCTTCAGTAGATGCAATTTGTGATTGAACTGTCATCCCCTCTGTACCTTTAATCGGGTCCTCTAAATGAAAGTCTGGCTTCCTCTTTCTAAGACGATCAATTGCTAAGTTCGTTGCTATTCGAAAGAGCCAAGTAGAAAACTTTCTATTAGTATCATATCTATCAATATTTGTATATGCTCGTAAAAAAGCTTCTTGAGCTACATCTTGTGCTTCGTGCATATTCCCAAGCATTCGATAAGATAGTTGATACACTTTGTCCTTATACATCTCAACTAACTCACCAAAAGCTTCCGTATCGCCACTCTTCACTTCTTTAATTAATCTCTTAATTAGTTTCTCCATCTCGTTACCTCCGCTTATTTTGCGGTATTATTACTTCTACGTATAAAACCGTATTTGGTTTCTTTTTATTTACAATTTTATATTTATATTAACACGAATAATATACGAGAAGTTAACAAACTTAGTAGTAGGTGAAACTATATGTAAATACGAAATAATCTTTTAAGAGGTCAGTGACGAACACCAACAAATTGTGTTCAGTTGCAAACAACCATAAGTCCACAAAAAAACCTTAGATACAGTATCTAAGGTAAAAGTGTCTAATATATGGTGGAGCCTAGCGGGATCGAACCGCTGACCTCCTGCGTGCAAGGCAGGCGCTCTCCCAGCTGAGCTAAGGCCCCAACTTAAATTGGAGCGGGTGATGAGAATCGAACTCACGACATCAGCTTGGAAGGCTGAGGTTTTACCACTAAACTACACCCGCTAATAAAATAATTGTAACATATAAATCTATAAAATAAAAGCCTATTCCATTAAAATTAACTTATGGAGCGGAAGACGAGATTCGAACTCGCGACCCCCACCTTGGCAAGGTGGTGTTCTACCACTGAACTACTTCCGCAAAGATAAAATGGTGAGCCATGAAGGATTCGAACCTTCGACCCTCTGATTAAAAGTCAGATGCTCTACCAACTGAGCTAATGGCTCTTGCTGTTATATACTAAGTAATTCTTGTTGTAAACGGACGATGTTTGGCTTCATTGCCTTACCTAATCTCTTTCTCTTCTAGAAATGCTTCGAGGTGCATCCGTCGAGACAACTCGTAGTTGTTTCTGAGAAGTATGGCTCGTAACTCAGCTAATGCCTCTTGCTGTTATATAGTAAGTAAATGGCTGGGCTAGCTGGATTCGAACCAGCGCATGACGGAGTCAAAGTCCGTTGCCTTACCGCTTGGCTATAGCCCACTATGATATAAATCAAATGGTGGAGGGGGACGGATTCGAACCGCCGAACCCTAAGGAGCGGATTTACAGTCCGCCGCGTTTAGCCACTTCGCTACCCCTCCAGGTCTACTATGTATAGCTATAAGTAGCGAAATACTATCTGTAAACACAGCATAAAAAATGGTGCCGGCAAGAGGACTTGAACCCCCAACCTACTGATTACAAGTCAGTTGCTCTACCAGTTGAGCTACACCGGCGTATTATGGTGGAGGATGACGGGATCGAACCGCCGACCCCCTGCTTGTAAGGCAGGTGCTCTCCCAGCTGAGCTAATCCTCCATATGGTGACCCGTACGGGATTCGAACCCGTGTTACCGCCGTGAAAGGGCGGTGTCTTAACCGCTTGACCAACGGGCCAGTGTCAATAATGTCTCTCTGACAAAAAATATTATACTAAAAAATAAATTTGTGTGCAACTCTTTTTTTCTATAGTTTATTTTGAAATTCAATACTAAATCTCAAAATAAAAAACCCTCATTTATAAGAGAGAAATTAATTTGTCTTACCTGCAATTCTGGAGCTTCCAAGCGGACTCGAACCGCTGACCCCTTCCTTACCATGGAAGTGCTCTACCTACTGAGCTATGGAAGCATGGCTCCACAGGTAGGACTCGAACCTACGACCGATCGGTTAACAGCCGATTGCTCTACCACTGAGCTACTGTGGAATAAGAAAGAGTAACTTAAAGGAAGTTTATAATATTGTAAATAAAAAAACCTAGCAACGTCCTACTCTCGCAGGGGGAAGCCCCCAACTACCATCGGCGCTGAAGAGCTTAACTTCCGTGTTCGGCATGGGAACGGGTGTGGCCTCTTCGCCATCATCACTAAGTCAACCACTCTGTGATACTTCCTCGCAAGACTTGCGACGAGTAACCGCAGGAGCAGATTTCTTCGCTGAAATTGCTTTCAGCTGAGAGTTGTTCTCTCAAAACTAGATAGTGTTATATATGCAGGTCGTCGAATTCATTTCAACCTTAGAAAATTGGATAAGCCCTCGACCGATTAGTATCTCTCAGCTCCACATGTCACCATGCTTCCACCCGAGACCTATCAACCTCATCATCTCTAAGGGGTCTTACTTACTTAACGTAATGGGAAATCTCATCTTGAGGGGGGCTTCATGCTTAGATGCTTTCAGCACTTATCCCGTCCACACGTAGCTACCCAGCTATGCTCCTGGCGGAACAACTGGTACACCAGCGGTGTGTCCATCCCGGTCCTCTCGTACTAAGGACAGCTCCTCTCAAATTTCCTACGCCCGCGACGGATAGGGACCGAACTGTCTCACGACGTTCTGAACCCAGCTCGCGTACCGCTTTAATGGGCGAACAGCCCAACCCTTGGGACCTACTTCAGCCCCAGGATGCGATGAGCCGACATCGAGGTGCCAAACCTCCCCGTCGATGTGGACTCTTGGGGGAGATAAGCCTGTTATCCCCAGGGTAGCTTTTATCCGTTGAGCGATGGCCCTTCCATGCGGAACCACCGGATCACTAAGCCCGACTTTCGTCCCTGCTCGACTTGTAGGTCTCGCAGTCAAGCTCCCTTATGCCTTTGCACTCTACGAATGATTTCCAACCATTCTGAGGGAACCTTTGGGCGCCTCCGTTACTGTTTAGGAGGCGACCGCCCCAGTCAAACTGCCCACCTGACACTGTCCCCGAACCGGATCACGGTCCTAGGTTAGAATTTCAATACAGTCAGGGTAGTATCCCACCGACGCCTCCACCGAAGCTTGCGCTCCGGTTTCCAAGGCTCCTACCTATCCTGTACAAACTGTACCAAAATCCAATATCAAGCTACAGTAAAGCTCCATGGGGTCTTTCCGTCCTGTCGCGGGTAACCTGCATCTTCACAGGTAATATAATTTCACCGGGTCTCTCGTTGAGACAGTATCCAAGTCGTTACACCATTCGTGCGGGTCGGAACTTACCCGACAAGGAATTTCGCTACCTTAGGACCGTTATAGTTACGGCCGCCGTTTACTGGGGCTTCAATTCAAAGCTTCTCCCGAAGGATAACCTCTCCTCTTAACCTTCCAGCACCGGGCAGGTGTCAGCCCCTATACTTCGCCTTGCGGCTTCGCAGAGACCTGTGTTTTTGCTAAACAGTCGCTTGGATCTTTTCACTGCGGCTCTCTCGGGCTTGCACCCTAACAGAGCACCCCTTCTCCCGAAGTTACGGGGTCATTTTGCCGAGTTCCTTAACGAGAGTTCTCCCGAGCGTCTTAGAATTCTCTTCTCGCCTACCTGTGTCGGTTTGCGGTACGGGCACCTCTCACCTCGCTAGAGGCTTTTCTTGGCAGTGGAGGATCAGGAACTTCGCTACTATTATTTCGCTCGCCATCACAGCTCAGCCTTTACGATAAGCGGATTTTCCTACTTACCAGCCTAACTGCTTGGACGCACATATCCATCAGTGCGCTTACCCTACCTTACTGCGTCCCCCCATTACTCAAACGGTGAGGAGGTGGTACAGGAATATCAACCTGTTGTCCATCGCCTACGCCTTTCGGCCTCGGCTTAGGTCCCGACTTACCCTGAGCGGACGAGCCTTCCTCAGGAAACCTTGGGCTTTCGACGGAGGGGATTCTCACCCCTCTTTTCGCTACTCATACCGGCATTCTCACTTCTAAGCGCTCCACCAGTCCTCTCGGTCTGACTTCGCAGCACTTAGAACGCTCCCCTACCACTGACACCTAAGGTGTCAATCCATAGCTTCGGTGATACGTTTAGCCCCGGTACATTTTCGGCGCAGAGTCACTCGACCAGTGAGCTATTACGCACTCTTTAAATGGTGGCTGCTTCTAAGCCAACATCCTGGTTGTCTGTGCAACTCCACATCCTTTTCCACTTAACGTATACTTTGGGACCTTAGCTGATGGTCTGGGCTGTTTCCCTCTTGACTACGGATCTTAGCACTCGCAGTCTGACTCCCGAGGATAAGTATTTGGCATTCGGAGTTTGACTGAATTCGGTAATCCTGTGGGGACCCCTAGTCCAATCAGTGCTCTACCTCCAATACTCTCACCTCGAGGCTAGCCCTAAAGCTATTTCGGGGAGAACCAGCTATCTCCGAGTTCGATTGGCATTTCACCCCTACCCACACCTCATCCCCGCATTTTTCAACATGCGTGGGTTCGGGCCTCCATTCAGTGTTACCTGAACTTCACCCTGGACATGGGTAGATCACACGGTTTCGGGTCTACGACGGCGTACTGTAATCGCCCTATTCAGACTCGCTTTCGCTACGGCTCCGCATTATCTGCTTAACCTTGCACGACATCGTAACTCGCCGGTTCATTCTACAAAAGGCACGCCATCACCCGTAAATGGGCTCTGACTACTTGTAGGCACACGGTTTCAGGATCTGTTTCACTCCCCTCCCGGGGTGCTTTTCACCTTTCCCTCACGGTACTGGTTCACTATCGGTCACTAGGGAGTATTTAGCCTTGGGAGATGGTCCTCCCAGATTCCGACGGGGTTTCACGTGTCCCGCCGTACTCAGGATCCACTCTGGAGGAAACGAAGTTTCGACTACAGGGCTGTTACCTTGTTTCGCGGACCTTTCCAGGTCGCTTCATCTACTTCGTTTCTTTCTTACTCCGTATAGAGTGTCCTACAACCCCAAGAGGCAAGCCTCTTGGTTTGGGCTATATTCCGTTTCGCTCGCCGCTACTCAGGAAATCGCATTTGCTTTCTCTTCCTCTGGGTACTTAGATGTTTCAGTTCCCCAGGTCTACCTCCACATACCCTATGTATTCAGGTATGGGTACCATCCCATTACGGATGGTGGGTTCCCCCATTCGGAAATCTCCGGATCAAAGCTTACTTACAGCTCCCCGAAGCATATCGGTGTTCGTCCCGTCCTTCATCGGCTCCTAGTGCCAAGGCATCCACCGTGCGCCCTTTCTAGCTTAACCATGACAAAACATAATTGCTAATTGCAAATTACGAATTGCTAATTAAAACCTTAAAGGTTCGTCAGCGTGTAATCGCTAAGGCGATTACACTTAAATGAATTCTTGACTTCTCAAGTAAAACTCAATCGATAAACGATCAAATTATACTAGTTGCATATATAAATCACTATCTAGTTTTCAAAGAACAAGGCTACTACATTGAGTAGCTTCTTTGCTGCCTTGCGACGAGTAATCGCAGGAGCAAATGTATTTGTTGAGAGATTTATTCTCTCAAAACTGAACGACAAAAGTCCGAAGCGTCGAACAACACATAATGTGAAGTCCGTCGACTAGAGTTAAATACTCCATAGAAAGGAGGTGATCCAGCCGCACCTTCCGATACGGCTACCTTGTTACGACTTCACCCCAATCATCTGTCCCACCTTAGGCGGCTGGCTCCAAAAGGTTACCCCACCGACTTCGGGTGTTACAAACTCTCGTGGTGTGACGGGCGGTGTGTACAAGGCCCGGGAACGTATTCACCGCGGCATGCTGATCCGCGATTACTAGCGATTCCGGCTTCATGTAGGCGAGTTGCAGCCTACAATCCGAACTGAGAATGGCTTTATGGGATTGGCTCAACCTCGCGGTTTCGCTGCCCTTTGTACCATCCATTGTAGCACGTGTGTAGCCCAGGTCATAAGGGGCATGATGATTTGACGTCATCCCCACCTTCCTCCGGTTTGTCACCGGCAGTCACCTTAGAGTGCCCAACTGAATGCTGGCAACTAAGATCAAGGGTTGCGCTCGTTGCGGGACTTAACCCAACATCTCACGACACGAGCTGACGACAACCATGCACCACCTGTCACTTTGTCCCCCGAAGGGGAAAGCCCTATCTCTAGGGTGGTCAAAGGATGTCAAGACCTGGTAAGGTTCTTCGCGTTGCTTCGAATTAAACCACATGCTCCACCGCTTGTGCGGGCCCCCGTCAATTCCTTTGAGTTTCAGCCTTGCGGCCGTACTCCCCAGGCGGAGTGCTTAATGTGTTAACTTCGGCACTAAGGGCATCGAAACCCCTAACACCTAGCACTCATCGTTTACGGCGTGGACTACCAGGGTATCTAATCCTGTTTGCTCCCCACGCTTTCGCGCCTCAGCGTCAGTTACAGACCAGAGAGTCGCCTTCGCCACTGGTGTTCCTCCACATATCTACGCATTTCACCGCTACACGTGGAATTCCACTCTCCTCTTCTGTACTCAAGTCTCCCAGTTTCCAATGACCCTCCACGGTTGAGCCGTGGGCTTTCACATCAGACTTAAAAGACCGCCTGCGCGCGCTTTACGCCCAATAATTCCGGACAACGCTTGCCACCTACGTATTACCGCGGCTGCTGGCACGTAGTTAGCCGTGGCTTTCTGGTTAGGTACCGTCAAGGTGCCGCCCTATTTGAACGGCACTTGTTCTTCCCTAACAACAGAGCTTTACGACCCGAAGGCCTTCATCGCTCACGCGGCGTTGCTCCGTCAGACTTTCGTCCATTGCGGAAGATTCCCTACTGCTGCCTCCCGTAGGAGTCTGGGCCGTGTCTCAGTCCCAGTGTGGCCGATCACCCTCTCAGGTCGGCTACGCATCGTCGCCTTGGTAAGCCACTACCTTACCAACTAGCTAATGCGCCGCAGGCCCATCTTGTAGTGTTAGCCGAGGCCAACTTTAAGATAACACGCATGCGCGAATTATCTAACATCCGGTATTAGCTCCGGTTTCCCGAAGTTATCCCAGTCTACAAGGCAGGTTGCCTACGTGTTACTCACCCGTCCGCCGCTAACGTCCGGGAGCAAGCTCCCTTCAGTCCGCTCGACTTGCATGTATTAGGCACGCCGCCAGCGTTCGTCCTGAGCCAGGATCAAACTCTCCGTAGAAAGTGTGATATAAGCTCACTGTCACAAACGTGACGTTTCGATTTTAAAAAATCGAGAAAATTAACGAGATGTGTTTACATCTCTTTTACGCTTGGCTTTTGTCTTGTTCAGTTTTCAAAGAACAAATTAGTTAAGTGCACTGTCAATCAGCGACTTTTCATATAATACACTGCAACAACTTAATCGTCAACAAAAATCTTAAAATAATTTTGTGACGTTTTTTGTTGTTTTTTGCGGTACTAAACTAATATATCAGCTGTGTTTCTCTATGTCAACTATTTTAAAAAATTAATTCCACTTCTTTTTATCAGCAGTTCTAATATATTTTGTGCATTCTTTAGGTGAAGCAAATCGACGATAGATACCAAATATAATTTGATATTTTTCTTCCATAGCCTTTTTAACTACATCGTCAATTCTTGGGTCAGTTAAATCTAAAAGTAATTCTTCCATTTCTTTTTTTAAAATATACTCAATTTCTTGAATTTCTTTATGATTTAGTAACATTCCAATCATTCAGCCAAAGCACCCACCTGTCTACAATGTCTTATTTGAAATTATTCTTTGAGTTAGAAAATCTCTTTGAAACAATCCTCATTACCAAATTATTTTCTAATTTCCTAAATTTTATTCATATGTTGTCCAAATACTCATAGATTTATTATGAGAAATGGGACAGGGGGGTTACTATGAAATTCATTTGGGTTTGGAATGGAAAGAAACTTAAGCAAATGTCAATTATTATTATCGCTGCATTTTTCGCTGCCGGTCTTTTGTATGTCGAGAGAAGTGAACTAACTGTATTCTCAACACCTGATGGACCACAAGCATTTTATAAAGCTGACATTGACGAAAAGAAGCTAGGACTCACGTTTAATTTAAGCTGGGGTGATCAACAAGTTGGACCAATCCTTGATCAACTTAAAGAACGTGATGTGCAAGCTACATTCTTTTTATCAGCTGCTTGGGCAGAGAGGTATCCTGAAATTCTAGAAAGAATTATGGATGAAGGCCACCTTATTGGGAATCATGGATATCAATATGAAAGCTATCCATCATGGAAAGACGACAAGATAACGAAAGATATTCGAGAAAGTCACCAAATACTAAGTAGCATGATTGGCTCAAAGCCTACATTGCTCCGTCCTCCTAATGGACAATTCGACAAACGAGTACTAAAGATTGCCGACTCGTTTGACTATACGATTGTCCACTGGAGTATTAACTCCAATGACTGGCAAAACCCAGGAGTTGATGCCATTGTTAATAATGTCGTAAACAACGTTGAAGCTGGGGACTTGATATTAATGCATGCGTCTGATTCCGTTAAGCAAACAGACAAGGCTCTACCAATCATTATTGACCAACTTAAGAACAAAGGCTACTCATTTGTAACAGTCGATGAGTTGATTGCTAGCACTGATACTGAAAGTGAAGAAATCGATTAAGAAAATGCGTAGTTCGTCTTACTGTCTTATAAATATACTAACTTAGAAAAAAGGTCGTTCCTATTTGGAACGACCTTTTGGATCTTCTGCTGTTAAGCGGTGTAACATTAATATTTGCCAAGTATTCCCTACTAGTAATGGTGTTAAGTAAATCCATAACCATTTCGGGTCATTTACCGTTAAGGCTGGTACCCACTCAATAATTGTAACGACATAAATAAAGAATAATGCCGGAATAAAGGCAGTGCGATTTGTTTCTTTACTCTTAATATAAGCAACTATAAGGCCATACATCAATAATAATACAGGCATAAGCATGTAGTGAAAGATGGTCTCGTTTTCTGTAGCAAATGCAATATATCGAAAGTAAATCAAATCAAAAAACACGAATGCAATAAGTACAACCTGTACTCTATTCCAAAGTTTGACCGTCTTAAATAAACCTAAACCGAAACGGTGAATCGTTAAGTATGCAAAGAACCCCATCTGACTAATTAAACTGAAAGCAGCGCTGATTCCTAAAAGCCAAATAACCCCGACTAATAGATTCACGAGCCCTCCTTCAATTAATACAGACCAATCAATAATAAGACCTACTATAGCACCACTAATACTTCCTACTAAAAGTGTTGTAAAAAATAAATAAACAACTTTACGGCTATTCACTGTAGTGTATCCTCCATTTTTCTAACTTTGCTCTATTGATTTTACCAATGACGACATTAAATTACTAGTTTGGATATGTAGATGATGTATATTTTTTCGCGAAATATTTCATATTAATGACAAAATGGTCGAAAGGAGCGGTTTTATGAAATCCGCTGGTAAATTACTTATTTATGCCCTTATCCTTGTCTCAATCTTCGGTTGTGCTCCTGCAGAAAATGGAGGATCCACCCAACCTGATTATGAAAGCACAAAAAAAATGATGGTTGATATGCTTAAGACAGATGAAGCGAAGGAAGCAATTAAAGAAATTATGGAAGACGAAGAGGTCAAACAACACCTTGTAATGGAACAAGGGTTCGTCGGTCAAACAATACAGCAAACACTCGTCTCAACAGAGGGGAAAAAATTCTGGGTAGAAACAATGGAGGACCCTGAGTTTGCAAAGGCATTTGCTGAGAGCATGCAACAAGAAAATGAGAAATTATTAAAGGGCTTAATGAAAGATCCTGAATACCAACAAATGATGATGGACATTTTAAAGGACCCAGAAATGGAACAGGCTACACTTGATTTATTGAAAACAAAAGAATATCGTCAACAAATCATGAATGTTATGGTTGAGGCTTTTGAAAGTCCATACTTTGTAGCGAAAGTAAATGATTTACTAAAAACAGTCACAGTCAAAGCAATAGAACAAGCGGACATCCAGAAGGAAGAAGAAAGTGAAGGAGGAGAAGAAGAAGGACAAGATAGCGGTGGTAATGAAGGTGAGGAAGAAAGCACATAAATAGTAGTAAAGACAATAAAAAGCGGGCTCACATGAGCTCCGCTTTTTATTGTTATTATGCCTTTTCAATTACTCGTTTGGCAATATTCTCATATATCTGTCCTATTGGATGCTCTTCAGCATAAATTGACGGTGCAAAGTCATCTTCATTTATTTCTGGTTGTCCTAATGGAATTTGCCCTAGAAGCTCGGATTTTAATTCTTCCGCTAAGCGCTCTCCTCCACCTTGTCCAAATACAAATTCTCTCTCTCTTGTAACCTTGCTTTCAAAGTATGCCATATTTTCTACGATACCAAGAATTTGATGGTTTGTTTTAATCGCCATAGCACCTGCTCTCGCTGCAACAAACGCTGCTGTCGCATGAGGAGTCGTCACAAGGATTTCCTTTGAATGAGGTAGCATTGTGTGAACATCTAACGCTACATCTCCTGTACCTGGTGGCAAATCAAGAACAAGATAATCTAGATCTCCCCATTCCACATCAGTGAAAAATTGGTTTAACATCTTTCCAAGCATAGGACCTCTCCAAATAATTGGTGCATTGTCTTCAACAAAGAATCCCATCGATATAACTTTTACTCCAAAACGCTCTACCGGTATAATTCTTTCACCTTGAACTTTCGGTCTTTCTTCAATGCCCATCATATCCGGAACACTGAAGCCATAAATGTCGGCATCAACAATCCCAACTTTTTTCCCTAGCCTTGCAAGAGTTGTAGCTAAGTTTACAGAGACTGTTGATTTACCAACACCACCTTTACCACTTGTAACAGCAATAAATTTCGTTGTGTTTTCTGGTGAAAGAAGCGTTGTCTTCCCTTTAGGGGCCTCTTGCATTCCACCATGTTTCGATTGTTCCTCATCCGTTAGTTCTTCAAAGCGTAGACCTACTGACTCTGCGCCAGCTTCTTTCACAACATTTACGATTTGTTGCTGGACTTGCATTTGACCAGAAGTACCTGTTTTTGCTAGAGCAATCTTTAAGCTCACTAGCCCTTCTTTCACTTGCACTTCCCTTACCCCACCTATTTCAACAATGCTTTTATTTAGATCTGGATCTTTTACTCCATTTAGTGCTTCTAATACTGCTTCTTTTGTTACCACAAAGTACACCTTCCTTTACATCCGTTATAAGCATTAGTATAGCATTGTCATTCAATTAGATGTATCATTTTAACTTAGTTTGGCGTTGTTAGTTCATTTTCATTTGTGTAGTGGCGTAAGATTCCTTCGTAGATAGACGCTGCAACCTTTTGCTGATACTCCTTCGTCCCCAGTAATTCAGCTTCTTTTACATTAGATAGAAAACCAACCTCAACTAATACCCCAGGAATTTGTGCATTCTTAATCAAATAGACATTCCCAATTGGCTTCGCATATCGATTTGTATTTTCAAGATTACGCTTAATCTCCTCTTGAACGAATTTGGCCAAACGACCATTCTCCTCCATCGTTCGATTATAAAATGTTTGAGCACCACTCCACTTTGCCGACGGAATCGCATTTAAATGAACACTAACAAACATATCCGCATCTGAATCATTCACTAAGCTCACTCTTCGCTTTAGATCTTGCACCTTCCGTTCACGAACACGCTTTACACTATCATCGGCTAAATCCCTGTCCTCCTCTCGTGTCATAAGGACTAAGGCACCGGCTTCCTGTAAATAGTCCCTTAGCTGAAGGGAAATATCTAGAGTCACATCCTTCTCTAACAAACCTGCTTTTGAACTGGCTCCTCCGTCTATTCCTCCATGACCAGGATCTAAAACAATTACCTTACCAGACAGAGGCAACTGCCAACCTGCTGAATCATCACTAATAAATTGAAACTGGATAATAAATAATAGTCCTACAACACAAAGAGCAAAAGCTCCTCCTTTTACCCACTTTATCACGTCTTTTCCCCTCCTAATCCTATTCCCTTTATGTATATTGGGACAAGGAGAGAATTATGTGAAAAAGTAACCTAACTAGGAGTGAAAAGTAGAGCTGCAAGAAGGAAGCCTAAGAGGACTACCTTCTCTCTTAATGTAAGCGAAGCCGATAGCGCTCTTTTCCTTTGTAAAACCCTTTATCCCACCACTCTTCCACAAACATGTCTACTGCGATATAGAGTGAATCCATTGATAATTCATTTGGAGACATCCAGCCATTTAACAAATCGAATAATTGAAGTCTAATTTCGCGAACTTCTTCATCACATCTTTCTCTAACCATTTCCTTTGTTTCTCCAAAATAACCGTGTCTACTATATTCAGCTCCTACCAAGTAGGCATCAATCGCCATATCAATACACGGATCAATTAAAAACGGGTGGGTCAAGAATTGAAAAGGAAATAATGTTTCAAAATGTTCCTGAACATTTTTTCTTACTTCGGTTAAAGAAATTTCTCGAAGCACCTTTCTTTCAAAAGACCAACGCTTTTCTCTTTGCTTTTCTGAAAAAGTTGTAATCACTGCCATCTCGCTCACCTCAATTTCTTGTTTTTTTTAGTATCTATACAATAAGCTAAGCTCATGCAGTGGAATTACTGTACAATCTCACCAATGAAGAATTTGGATAGGAAATAAGTGTAGTCTGATTGCTTTTCGCTATTAT
Organism: Bacillus sp. FJAT-45350; assembly: GCF_002335805.1. Classification (NCBI taxonomy): domain Bacteria; kingdom Bacillati; phylum Bacillota; class Bacilli; order Caryophanales; family Bacillaceae; genus Bacillus; species Bacillus sp. FJAT-45350. The sequence continues at coordinate 3,184,114 of NZ_NISU01000001.1, forward strand.
CTTAATTAGACTTGTCCTAATACTCTGCGAACAATAAGTCCAACTCTATAATAAATACACTGTTGTAGGCATACATTAATTAGAAGTGGTCAATTTGTTTATTATCCAAATAAATGTATTTTATAGTTTCCTAAACCACATCGAGTAGGAGGATAATCATTATTTGATTATCCGACCTCTCACACCACCGTACGTACGGATCCGTATACGGCGGTTCAATTTCATACTAAGCATGTACTTTCTTATAGTGTTCAACACAGGAGATTAGTCCAAACTTGGCTAGTCTCTTGTTTGTAATTGTCGTAGTTAGTATCCACGAGTAGGCGGTGCGGACGGCACCTTTACTTGTATGGCTATATTTGTAGGCAGTGTATTTGTCCATTCCCAATTTAATTAAGTTCTTTCTGCGGTTCTTAGCTGTTTTCCATTTCTTCCAGATACACGTCCTTAACCGAACTCTTGTATGGCAATCTATATTACCTAACAGCTTTTTCATATAACCAATCTTGAAGTAGTTAACCCATCCCCGTATGACCTGATTGATTCGTTCAACCTGATACTTCGTATCGACACTCCAATTTTTCCGAGTTAGCTGTTTCAGTTTGAACTTGAAGTTTTCTACCGACTTCTGATGTGGTTTTGCTTTATACAAACCCGCTTGATAATCTTTAAAGAAACCAAAGCCAAGAAACTTCATGTTAGGGTCACTTGGTCTTGTCACTTTCGTTTTTGTGGCATTGACAATCAACCCTAGATTCTCTTCTATAAACTTTGTCACTGACCTCATCACACGCTTCGCTGACATCTCACTTTTAACCATAATGATACAATCATCTGCATATCTGACGAAGCGGAGACCTCGTTTTTCAAGTTCCAGGTCCAATTCGTTGAGCATGATATTGCTTAGTAATGGCGATAAGTTTCCTCCTTGAGGAGTTCCTATGACTGTTTCTTTATAATCTTCATCAATTTGTACGCCACTTACTAGGAATTTACGAATAAGTGAAATAACATCTCCATCATGTACCGTTCTTGATACTAGATTCATCAGTCTGTCGTGATTTACCGTGTCAAAGAAGCGTTCTAAGTCAATATCCACAATCCAATCATGACCTTCGTTTAGAAACTCTAGAGCTTGTAGGATAGCCATTTCCGCATATCGTTTTGGTCTAAATCCATAGCTATATTCACTAAATTTCTTATCAAACATAGGTGTGAGTACTTGAGCAATCGCTTGTTGAATCACTCTATCTTTAACTGTAGGGATACCTAACAGTCGTACACCACCATTTGGTTTAGGAATTTCGACCCTTAATACAGGGTGAGGTTGGTATTTTCTTTGACGAATTTGAGAGATGATTTCATCCTTATGTAGCGCCATATATCCCGCTAGTTCATCCACAGTCACACCATCGACACCGGCTGCTCCCTTATTTCTTTTCACCTGCTTAAATGCAAGATTAAGATTATCTCTATCCAGTATCTTGTCTAGTAGTTTTTCTTCATACATGCTTGTTACTTCCCTTCTGTCTCGTAAAGTCGGTATCCACTTTTCCGCATGATGCCAGTGGTCTATTTCCGCTTCCAATCGAGATTTCTATAACGATGAAATTGTTCAGCCCTTCGCTCCATCTAACTTTCATTAGATATCCTCACTACTACGACTTCTGCTGACTTCTCACTACCCAGTTTTGTATCACTACAAAATTTTGGTGTAGACCAGTGAGACCTCCCCAGTTAAGGTGCGAACTCTTTCCCTCCATCTATCTGCCATATATACACCGTGTGATTGTTAAAAGTAGCTATTGGATTTTGACTTCTTTTGCAGTCTTGTCCTCACACGTCGCCTCCTATATGATTTCTGTTCGTCAGACCGGAGATTTGCCTCGAGCTTCCTTCAGATTCCACGTCACCATGGACACCCTTGCTTTTGGCTATGTGCTTACCGCTACAAGGTCGCACTCGGGACTTTCACCCGTTAGAGTTCGCCCATGCTGGGCGAACAAAAAAAGACTCCCAATCGAAATTGATTGAGAGCCTTGAAACGTAGATATTAACGTTTTGAGAACTGAGGTGCACGACGTGCTGCTTTAAGACCGTATTTTTTACGTTCTTTGATTTATCTATTATATATGAAGAAACTAGGAATAAAATGATTTGCGAAAAGCCTTATTACATAGGGCTTTTTTGCATTTAATAAAAAATGGATAATATACCCTTATATATGTTTCGTGGTCAGAATGTGGTCAAAAAATATTTTTGCTTTTTTTAATGTAATCAATTATTGTCGTTAATTGCACTTTGTTCATTCGTATATGAGTCAAAATGTTTAGAGTCAGGAACCAAGTCTAAATTTATATTGTCTAAGAGATTATACTTCTTTATAAGAGGTAAGAACTTTTTACCATGTTTACTTATTCCATTATAAAGTAAAAGCACTAATTCGAATGATGAAAGCTGAGCTTTTAATATCCCAAGGTATTCTTTTTTCTCTTTATACAAAAGGTTTGCCTCGTCTACAAACTTTACTATTCTATACATGTTTCTAAAATAATGTCCAATATAAATTTGATTCTTATCAAAGAAAGCTTCATAAATTTCTTCAACTTTAGTATGAGGATTTTCCTTCAATCTGTAAGTTAAATTTTCATATGCTATCTGAAAATATTCTCGTCCATTATAATTAATTACAACTTCTGTAACTGTTTGATCATAACTCATCGAACTGAATTGGCTTTTTTTCTTTTTGTAAATAATAGAGTTAACTAGATCATTGTGAATAGCAATCATATTAAAAAATGTACTTTCAAACCTTTGTAAATTCATGGTCTCACTCTGTTCTTTAAAGACCATTCGAGTTTCCTTCAATTCTTTCCTTTGCAGCTCTAGCTCTACTCTCTGTAGCCCGAGCTCTTCTTTTTGCATACGATTTGCTGAGTAAAGTAATATTAAGGCTGCCATAGAAAGGAACGGAGCTGCTGTCTGCGCATATTCTGTTCCTTTGGTTCCATTTACAAATATCGGTAATAAAATACCAATAGCGACAAAGGAAAATGCCAGCAGTTCAGCTGAAGAGATTTTTCTATTCTCTTTTTTCCTTATTACTTTCTCCTTCCCCTTTTTTAATACTAAGAAGGTTAAAAAAACACCCATTAAAATCCCGATTAGTCCACTAATTATGATAAATGGAAAAGGATTTAAGTAATTAACCTTATCTATCTGCTTACTAATTATTGTTCCTATAATTTGTCGTTCAGAGCTTATCCAAAGAAAAATAAAGTTGCTTACTAAAGTAATCAAATGACTTACTCCTTAATTTCGCTTTACGTCTGGAAGTATCTCCTAACGTTGACCTAGTTTACAAATCCCTTTAACTGGATTATCATTTAAAATTAAAAGGAACAAGGAGGAAATTAAATGTCAAACATAATAAAACGAATAAACATTTTTGTAAATTATGTTTTAATATTGTCATTCCTCTACTTTATCTGTATAAAGGGTATTTTGTTCATACTAAATTCATTTCACGTATCGGTTTCACTTTCTGAAGCTATTTTTATAATAGTTACGTTAATTATTACTTTACTTATTATAGGGTTTAAATATATAAAGGTTTCAGTTTTTTAATTCTATTTGGAGTCTGAACCTTTTTTAGTGGTTTCTAGATTCAGTCCAGGAGCCTTCATTTTAATTTTTTTTGAAAGTTGTTGAACTTCTTCCGTATGCTGCTTTAATTCTGATTGGTTATTTTCCTTAACACCAAGGTTATTCCTTTTTAAAATATCAAACAAAGGCTCGTTGGTCATTTTAAAACCTAAAAACTTTACTTCTCCACCGAGTAAAACTTGTTTTATAAATAGAGAAATCAAAAAAAGTCGTAATGCAGCATTTTCAGAAGCCATTAACAGCCAATCCCCAATAGACTGAAGTCTAATTTTAGACTCAAAATGTAAGTTAACTTCATCTTTAAATAAAATTCTATTGGTTTCGTCAGGTATATTTACAAATTTCTGAAGTTCACTGTATGATAAGTCTTTATCTAATTTAACATTAAAAATTGAATGAAGTACATTACCCTTGATATACAAACTATTTAACGTTTTATCAATATATAATCCATAATCAGTAGCGTTAGAAATAGTATGGTGAGATTGCATCATTGAGAATAACTTTGGATCTAGTTGTTTTCGGTAAACTTTTTCAAGCCACATTACATTCCTACGTCTTCTATAAGGACAAGCACCCATATCTATTTCTGTTTCAGAAATATCAGCTAGGTATTCTTCACCTTCAATTACGCCAAAATGAATTGTTTCAGATTTTTCGCTTGGGATCATTATAATGTCACCTATTTTCATTTCTAACCGAAATCTCTTTAGTGTGCCATATATATGCCCTGCACTACTCTTTTCTGGATATAAACTCTCAATAATTTCAATTGCCTTCTCTTTATCGTCCAATGTGAAATTACTATCATCTTTAACTTTATCCCAGCCAATTGCAACATAATTTTCATTCGAAAACTCCTCAAACCATAATCCACTATCGGTTCGGACTAACCAGTATTTTCTATCGCTTGGTATTTTAGGTATTTCAAAATCTAACCCTATCTTTTCTGATAATTCATCAATTGTCTTTTTTAAATCCATTTACTAACTCCTCCAAAATATCTTGTCCAACTTAATTCGACAAAGAAGACAATATACCTCCTTTTTAGGTGGTGGTACCCAATTGTATATATTAAGGTAAAAGAATTAAGTATAAAAAAAGACCCCCAACAATTTGCTGAGAGCCTAATAGCGAACGTTTTAAAGGTGCACAACGAGCAGCTAATTAATGGACTACAAATAATTATTCAACATAATGTTAATATTTCTCAATTTATTCTCCTAATTCTAATGTTGGTAAGCTATTGATTAAATTAACCGTTTGAATAGATACATTAATAATACGAAGTAATAAATTAAAAATATACTTCTCATCATCCGAAATATCATTTGGATCATCTTTTATTCCTGATTTCTTATCTATCGTTACTTGATATTGCTCCATAATCCATTGAATTGCAGGCTTTCCATTAACAATATAATCATAAGCTTTTTCAGGGATATCTTTAATTGTAATATCTTTATTAAAAATAATAGTATCAATTACTCCCTTTTTAGGGTGTTTCATTTTTGTTACTTTGTATGAAGGGTTAACTTTCACTTCAATTGTTACCCCTTTAAATACTGGAACCGTTTCATAATTAACATGTAATTCAACGAGTTTTTTACCGACTTCAATAAACTTATTTCTGTTTTTTAAATTCGGTATCCGTGGGAAGCCTTTTACTAAATCACTTGCGTATTTAGTTCTGTATTCCATGGAATGGAGCACTCCATAAACTAAATAGAAAACTTCATCTAAATTCAATTTATGTTGTTTAAGTAATACTTCGGAAATATTAGGAACAATACCAAAAGAATCTTTTCCCGCATACATTGGAAATCCTTTACCGTTATGAATTAATTGGAAATTAGGAATCAGATCCGTAGCTATACAAGAAAAATCTTTTTTCGAACCTTGACCCTGTAGATATAGAACATTCCCCATATTTTTATAAATATGCTGGTATCTACTAGGCATTTCAATTATCCCTTTATCATAAAAAAGCCATTTCTTTGTATATGGTCGATGCATAAACAAGATCATATTATTATCGTTTAGCTCAATTTTCTGTCCCTTTTGAAATTTCTGCGTTAATCCTCTACTCCATTTAATAAAACTTTCAGATTTATTTACTTTCTCAATTCGTTCATTTGGATCCTTGACCTTTGCTAATCTTTTTAACTCGTCATTATAGTTTACAACCATACGATGAGCATTTTCTTTTACTCTTTCTTTTGAAAATCCTGCAACCCAAACATCCCTTGCAGGATTGACGCCAGTATACTGATCTAAGAATACTCCATTTTCTCTTTCAACATTATCGATAAACGGGATAAAAGATCCATATGATTCATCTCGTTGATCAATCCAGTCGTTATTCTTATCTGGAATAATCTTTGTCCATTTAATATTTGTAATCGAACCATATTCACTTATCACTTGTAATTTTTGTTCTCTGCTTAGATAATCACCAATATCATGATAAAAGATTTCATGATTCCCTGAACCATCTTTTACTAAAATGGTGATTGCATTAGGAGTACGGCTTCCATGCCCGAACACATTTCCGCCCTCCATTCGTCTTTGTTCTCCTTGAGTTCGCTTAGCGTCCCCACGAAGATTAAAAACATATAAATAATTGAATTCCTCAAGCCAGCATTTTCTTAGTCCGTCTGCACTTTGACTATCAATAAATCCTGCATTTGTAATAAAGGCTATAATACCTTTATCCCCAACTCTATCTGAAGCCCATCTAAACGCTTTAATATAGCTATCACTCAAACTCTTTTTCAATCTGGCTTTGGATTGTTTTGAATATGTGTTTTCAATTCTCTCTTCTAGAAGCAGATAATCGATATTTTGATTATTATTATTTACACTTGATTGCCCTACAGAATATGGTGGATTACCAATTATTGCAAAAATAGATTCATCTTGCTGCTTTTTTAATCGTTCATTATTTTCATCAAATAGCTCATCTATAAACGAATCCGTATGTTTTTCAGTGCTTTCGAAGGTATCTGTTAAAACGATACCTTCGAACGGCTTATAGCTTCCTTTCATAATTGAATGGAAAGTTTCTTCGATATTAATTGCAGCAATATAGTAGCTTAACAGTATAATCTCATTCGCATGGAGCTCTTGTGTGTACTTACGTAACAAATCTTCTTTTGAAATTAACCCACTCTGTAATAAGCGCACAATAAACGTACCTGTTCCAGTAAATGGGTCAAGGATATGAACACCCTCATCGCTTATTGACTTATCAAAGTGTTTCCTCAACACTTCATCTACAGAACGAATAATAAAATCTACAACTTCTACTGGAGTAAATACTATTCCTAAGCGCTCTGTGGTTTCCTTAAAACCTACTTTAAAAAACTTATCATACAGCTGGATGATGATTTCCTGCTTTGCTTTAAGATTATCAACACCATCTGCACGAACACGCACACTCTCATAGAATCCTTCTAAGCGCTTTTGTTCTTTCTCAAGCCCACTTTCATCCATAACTTTCAAGACAGCGTCCATAGCTCTTGAAACAGGGTTATTGTTTACAAAACTATAGGAACTAAATAATGCTTCAAATACAGGCCTAGTAATCAAATGTTGGGCTAACATTTCAATTGCTTGTTGGTCAGAAATAGCACCGTTAATATTATGACGTAGTCCTGAAACAAACTTTTGAAATGCTATATACGCATCACTGCTCGAATCTTCTAACATCACACGAATACGCATCATATGTTGCTGTGCAATGTCTGCAACATCCTTTGACCAGTCTTCCCAATAGCGAACATTACCAACTTTCTTTACGATTTTACCGTATATGGCATGTTCAAGTTCAGACCATTCCTCTTCAAACACAAGTGGTATTTGTTCATCTCCATGAGTTTGGGTCAAATATTCTTCTGGTGCTTCCCCAACTCCAACAACCTGAAGTTGATTTGGTTTGTTTTTGTTTAGTTCTAACTTATTAATTGTTGCATCAAAACGCTCGTCTAACGATCTTAAAGCATTTAAGACTTCCCAAACAACTCGATATTTTTCATTCTTATCTAATACTACATTTGGATCTACACCAGCTGCGATACCAATAGGTAAAATTACATATCCGTAATCTTTTCCGTCTGCTTTACGCATTACACGACCTACCGCTTGTGCAATATCAATTTTTGATTTGCGCGGTTTTAAAAACATTACTGCATCTAAATCAGGTACATCAACGCCCTCTGTTAAAAATCTAGCGTTAGATAAAATACGGCATGTATGTTCAGGTACATCAGATTTCAACCATGAAATCTTTTTGTTCTTTTCAAGTGCATTCATTGAACCATCTGCATGGTCAACCTCTACTTGAAAGACATTAGGATTTTTACCGCTTTCATTAATATAGGTTTCTACAACTTCTGGAAACATGTTAGCGATAAGCTTTGACTCTCTAATAGTTCCAGTAAATGCTATTGCACGTTTCATTGGTTCCCCAATTGTTTCATTTGAGTTACTCTTCCGCTTTACAAGACCATTCCAGCAACCAATTATTTTTGTTACATCATCAAATTCTAATTCATCGTTACGTGCCAACATTTGTTGGAATCTACGGGCAACGACTTCCTCATCTACAGCAAGAATCATTACTTTATAGTCAGTTAATATCCCTTTACGAATGGCATCACCAAACCCAATTCGATAAAGTTCTTCTCCATAAATTTCTGGATCATTCATATCAGCAATAACAACAGACATATCTTCTGCTTTTTGTCGAGCATCTTCCCCATAAACACGCGGAGTTGCCGTTTGATACAATCGTTTTGCCGTTTTTATATTGTCATTACTGTGAACCTTTGTGAAAGCACTTGCTTCCTTCCCGTTTTCAGTTGCACCAGTTGTACGATGGGCTTCATCACATATAACTAAATCGAACTCATTGAACCCACTCTTTTGAGCCTTAATAATAACATCAATAGACTGATATGTAGAAAAAACGGTTAAAAAATCACCCGCAGATTCGCTATTCTCAATTAGAATTTGATAATCTAATAATTTTTTATGGTCAGTTGTTGCAGGATATCCTAAATCAGCAGCTGCAATATCCTCTAATTCATTATCCCCTTTATCTTTTGTAACTTTTCTATCTGAGCAAACAGCGATTGAATCCATAGTGAACTTTGTATCTGCTGTCCACCCCCGTAAAGTTTGGGACAATAACTGAATACTCGGTACTAAATATAGTACCCTGAAAACACCTTTCTTCTCTTCTGCCATTTTTTCAGCAATAGCCATCGATGTATAGGTTTTTCCAGTACCAGGAGCCATAATCAACTTTCCACGATCTACATTTTTAAAGCCATTTATTACGGCTTCAATAGCAGGAATTTGATGTAAACGTGGAGTCTTTTTACTTTGAAGCTCTACTTTTTTTGGCTTGTTAAAAGTGTATGATGACCAATCAATTTTACTCTCTTGTAAGTCAGTTAATCCAATACGAACAATTGGTTTATTACGAAACTTCAATGCATCCTCAGCATTATTGCTCCATTTATCTGTTGACGTAACAATTATTCCCTCAGCATAATATTGTTTTCCTACCTCATTTAAAAACGAATCAATATGCTCTTTTCGAATAGTGGTATCTTGGGAGTAAAACTTACATTGGATTGCAACTAGTTCGCCAGTTTCACGTTTTCTAGCTACTAAATCTACACCAGTATCCTTCTTAGGAATATCATATTCATCAGGTACTTCACTTAACTTCCAAACACTATCAAACAAACGTGCATACATTGGTTCCTTTTCTATGTAAGCAGCAACTAACAACTCAAACAATGTCCCTCTATCACGCTGCTCATGTTTTTTTACATCTATCTCGTTCATCAATGCAACAAAACTTTTATGATTTTTCAGCTCCAAACCACTCACCTATCTTTCGTTATAAAAAATTTTCTATTTGCATTATATCAAACAAGACAATTTATTTTAGAACATATATTATTAAATACTTCAATTGTTTTTTTCTCATCTTCTTCACGTAGTTCCTTAACTAGATGTGCATATTCTTTTAATGTCGTTTCTATATCACTATGCCCTAAACGTTCACTAACATAATAAATTGATACCTTTTTATAAAGGAGTAAACTAGCATGAGTATGTCTTAAACCATGTATAGTAATTGGGTCTATGCCGATTTCATTAAGTAAATTTTTTAATTGTCGATTAGCATAGGTGTTGCTTATAACTTTGTATTTAGAATTCGGACTATAAAATACTAGATGGTGCTTATTCGTAGGTATTGTATTGAACACTTTTTGGAAATGAGCCATTGTTATAACATCGATTTTAATAGTTCGATTGGAGGTTTCATTTTTGGGAGTTCCAAATCCTTTAGGGTTTCGTTTCATGTATCCCCAAGTTTTATTAATTGCGATTGTATTATTTTCAAAGTCAAAATCATTCCTAGTTAGCCCTACCATTTCAGCAAAACGCATTCCTGATGTTAAGCCTAACAATAATAATGAATAGCTTATCCCAATATTAAGCCTTTTCAATATTTCTTTTAACAATAATTCACTTTCGTTATAGTTTAAGTGCTTCTCAATAGGCTTTTTTGCAGGCGTTGTCCAAGTTAATACAGCTTTCCTTGTAAAATCATTATGAATAATTTGTTCTTCGACCGCATCTTTTACACATGCTCGAATATGGGAGTTTAATTTTTCTACGGATTCTTTGGACTTCTTTGAACCATAGTTATTTAAAAAAAGCTGATAATCGTGTCTTCCTATTTTTTGCAAAGGTGTACTCCCGAAATGAGCTTTAATTGCCTTATAAGTGTATTGATAGTGTTGTTGTGTTGTAACACTTAAATGAGATTTATATAGTTTTACCCATTTCAGAAAATATTCATCAATAGGAATTTGCTTCAAAGGTACTTTCCCTTTGCCAAGTTGTACTACTATTTCGGCAGCTGCTATTTTAGCTTCCTTTTTTGTCCGATACCCCCCTTTTCTGATTGGCTTTGATTGTCCATTAACCCTTCGACTTACGGTATACTGATAAGTTTTACCCCTTTTTTGTACACTAGCCACCATTCTCATCCCCAATTATTTAATAATAACCTTTTAGTTAAGTCTATCTCACTTCTTTGCAATTCAGATTAGGAGGCGAGTGTAAACACCATTTCTTAAATTGCTTGTTAACACAATAAGGAGTAGTTACATGATTAATCTCTTACTTCAGTAAAATCAAGATTATCCAAATATACAAGACATTTGATACTAAATAGCATATTCTAACTTCTCATTAGAACTTACGTTTTTATTACTTATCGCTTACTTATTTAAAATTTTGTTATATACTTAATATATAGGTTTTAAATTCTATAAAATAATTATTAAAAAGGGGGTAGGTCTGGTATGAAAGATGAACAGGATATTGGGACACAGATACGTGATTTAGGGAATCAATTTAACATTAATGACGAGGAATTTTTTGAGGCACTGGAATATTTAATAGCTGAATATGAGGCAACATTTAAAGGTTTAGCAAAAAGGTAAATGTTATATTAGCCTGCACAAGATATTTGATTAATTTTGGAACCAATTAAACATCTATTGATGGATGCATCATTTTATATGAACCATCTGATATTTTATGAGGAGGTTAGAATTATGGAAAATGGAAATTTTGAAAGGCGACGATTGCCCATTCCTGTTGAAGATTTCCATGATTTAAAAGAATTACTTACTAACTTATGTGAGGACGAAATAACACTAGATGAATATCTGGGTAAAATTGAAATACGCGGATCTTCTAAGCGAATTTTTTTACTTTTTAAAACTGTTGCATACCCTGAAGATACTTTTATTATGTCAGTTTTAGAGCTAGAACCATCAAGGAAGGGCATAGGCAGTCAGATTTTAAAATGGATAACCGAATATACAAAAAAAAGATGTTTTAAAAGGTTAGTGTTTGAGAGTATCTATAGCCAAAGTAGTATAAATTTTGCAAGAAAACATGGTTTTACGCAAATAAAACTTCGACCTGAATTTGATTTTATTAACAAAATTAATAGAGATGGTGGTAGCTACCAATTAGAGCTATAACATTATTAAAGCGACCCGTTTTACGGATCGCCTAAACTGAAAACGTACACGTAAACGTACACGTAAATATTTTCAAACACTCTCCAATTAAAATCTTTCCTACTTTCACCCTTCAATTATTTGCTTATTCCAAGCGTTTACATAAACTCTGTTATACCAATTTTCCTTTGTATAATTATCAGAACAATTCCCAAATACTGTAGCTAATTGCTTGATACGTTTTACTCTCTCTGTATAATTGTCCTTCGTATACCAAGCATTAATTAACTCCTGAGAATCAATACCTAGATGTTCCTTTGAAAATTCTTCAAAAGCTTCAATAAAGCCTAATACTTTGGAATAAATCTTTCCATCATCCAATTCCGGTTTTTCATTTAACTGTTCTAATAAAAGTTGGATAGATATTATTTTTTCATATTCCAAAAATTGTAATAAAAATGCCGTTACAATCTCCTTTGAGAACTCAATACGTTTTGTAAATACAGGATCAGTTATTCTATAATCATATCGTGGACATGTTTCCACTAGACGTTCGATTTGCTGTTCGTCTTCTTCTGCAAATGATTTGATAAATAACTTGAACCGTTCATCTGGCTTTAGATTGGGGTAGGTTCGCTCGTTCATTTTTTTTATGGAGTTCATATATGATTTAACACTCATATTTTTTCACCTTCCATTCGTTCTACTACTTCTTTTAATTTTTCCATTTCTTCTTGTAGGTCAGACATCTCCATACTTTTAAGTACTGAATTAGAAAGCGTTGCAATTACTCTTGCTTTTTCTGTAGTCATATATGGCTCATCATTTAAGAGCTCATTTATAACACGTTGCAATAACCGTCTAACATCCTGTGGTTTTTTTAATCTGACACTTGTTTTAGCCACTTTTTTACACCACCTTATAAATGCTATAATGGTAGTAAATATGGATGTTTTTTTAATACAAAAAGTTATTCAATAACGTTCAAATCATTGATTTTCTGTATTTTTAAAACAAAGTCATTTCAGAGCTACACTATTTAATCCTGTAGTTTTTTCTAAAGTCATCTGTAACAATTTCTATAAATTTAGTATTATATTGTAAACGACTATACACTCGTTCTCCGATGGCAGTCGGTAAGTGTTTTTCGTTGAAGTTGCTGGTGTAGATCGTTGGCTTACCAATCCTACAGTTAACGATCTCAAACAGCTTATTCTTACTCCAATCAAATTCATCTTTACTCTTTGCTTCAGACCCTAAATCATCTAATACCAATAAATCGAACTTTCTAAGGTCATTAAATATATCTTCCTCCGTTTTACTAGAGCCTTTTGAATATGTTGCTTTTATTTTTGAAAGAAGCATTCCTGTTGTTAATTGTCCAACAATAAAGCCTCTTTCTCTAACCGTTATTGCAATAGCTGCTGCTAAATGTGTTTTGCCTTTATGGAAAGCTTTCTATAAAGGCAATTATCGAAAGTTTTTGTTTATGGTAAGAAATAAGAGTATATGCCCTATTTAAATTGAAATATACGTTTATTTCTTTCCATAACACCTCAGAATAGATTTATTAAATCTAGGAGGTGCTAAATGCAAAATCGAATACCCATTGAAGAATTAGTTTCAAAAGTTTTATCTGAATTAGAAAGGCTAAATTATTCATATAACACTATTTGTGGATATCGTGCCTTTTACAAGAGAGTTATTGTATTTGCCAAAGAAAAAGATGAGATATATTTTTCTGAAGCATTTGGAAGAGATTTTTTAAAGGAAAAGTATAACTGTACAATCGATTACTATAAGGAGACTATGCCTAGAGGGTTCAGAGAACCCATCAGAAGAATTAGGGTTTTGGGTGACTATCAACTCCATGGTGTAATCATTCGAAGGATTGTGAAAAAACCAGGGTATCTTAAGCCACCACAGTTTGAAAATGAGCTTTCTTCCTATGAAAAGGAATGTGAAAATAACGAATACTCCAAAAGAGGGCTACGAACACGAATTCAACGATTATTCTTTTTTATAGATTACCTTGATTCTAGGAAAGTCCAGAATTCAAACGATATTACACCAGAGATAATATCTGATTATGTAAAGACAATTTACAAGTATCATGAAAAAAGTATTGCAGCCATTTTAACAACGCTTAGGGTATATTTGAGATTTCTCTATTTTAATCAATATACGGATGAGGACCTTTCTTTAAAAGTTCCAAAACAGAATAAATATTATTATCCACCTGTACCTTCTGTCTGGAATAAAGAAGATGTTATACGTATGTTAAACAGTATTGACAGAGGTAACCCGACTGGAAAGAGAGATTATGCAATCCTACTTCTAGTTGCCAAGCTGGGTATAAGAGTTGGAGATATCAAATCTTTGGAGTTATCGGATTTGAATTGGCAATCAAAAACTATAGAGGTAAGACAAAATAAAACAAAGAATAACGTCTCCTATCCCATTTTAAAGGATATAGGATGGGCATTGATTGATTATCTAAAAAATGGACGACCTAAAAGTGATTCTCCCTGTGTTTTTATAAGGTTGAATGCACCCTATGATGCTTTTGGTAAAGATGCTAACCTTCATAATATTATCACGAAATATACTAGACATGCAGGTATTACTTTTTCTAATGGCAAGAGGCAAGGGCTACATTCACTTCGTCATACTCTTGCGAGTACTTTGCTTGAACAAGGAACACCATTGCCAGTAATCTCTGAAATTTTGGGACACTTTAACTCTAAATCAACCAATGTCTATTTGCATATAGAGCTAGATAGTTTAAGGAAATGCGCCATTGATCCAGAGGAGGTGTATAAGAATGACTAAGAGAACTGTTGTGTTTCAAAGCATTCTTGGTGAACTTATTGCTGGATATATTGGAGAAAGGAGAGCTGTCGGTTATAAGTACAACAAAGGCTCTTCTCTATTGAAACAATTTGATACTTTGGTAGCCAATGCAAATTTGTTAGAAATAAACCTTCCAAAGGAAATTGTATTACTTTGGACAGAAAAAAGGGCAAATGAAACAGTCAGTACTAGGAATGGGAGAATCTCAATCATACGTGGATTTGCTTCATATATGGCTCGTCTTGGCCAGGATGCATACATTTTTCCAGCTTCCAATATTTCGATAGATAGGTATTCTTATGTTCCATATATCTTTTCGAAAATAGAGTTAAAAAATATTTTTACCATATGCGATAAATATCCTATATCAGATATATCCCCCAGCAGGCATCTAATTCTCCCTCTTTTGTTTCGTATTTTATATGGTTGTGGCTTACGGATTTCAGAAGCATTAAATTTAAAGCTTAAAGATGTTGACTTACATCAAGGAACTTTATTCATTCGTGATGCGAAATTTGGAAAAGAACGAATAGTTCCAATGGCGGAAACCCTGACAGAACGTTGTCGTGTGTATGTAGAAAAAATTAAACCCTTTGAGTCTGATAATGTTTTTTTCTTCTCATCTCCATACGGTGGTCGTTATAACAAGGGCACAATATATAAATTATTTAGAGGAATTTTGTGGAAGGCTGGTATATCCCATAGTGGAAAGGGCCCAAGATTACATGATCTAAGGCATTCTTTTGCCGTTCATTGCTTAAAAAATTGGGTCTTAAATGAAGAAGATATCACGAATCTCCTTCCCTATCTTTCTGCATTTTTAGGGCATGTTGATTTAAGAGGTACACAACATTACTTAAGGCTGACAGCTGATTTATATCCAAAAATTTTAACTTCGGTAGAACATAGCTTTTCCACTTTAATACCGGAGGTATTGTTTGATGAAACAGACTGATTTTGCCAGAACACTAACACGGTTCCTTTCAGATTATCTTCCTAGCCAGCGTAATGTTAGCACAAATACAATAAAGTCTTATCGGGACACCTTTAAACAAGTGCTAATGTATTTTGATTTAGAACTAAATATTAAGCCAGAGCATCTAACAATTGGAAAAATAAAAAAAGAAAATATTAGAGACTTTCTTCTTTGGCTCGAAAAGCACCGTAAAGTCAGTATTAACACCCGTAACCAAAGACTGGCCGCAATCCATAGTTTTTACCGTTACACGCAATCAGAACATCCCGAGAATATTTTTGAATGCCAGAGAATCCTAGGAATTCCCTTTAAAAAGAGAGAAAAAAAGACGATTGAATTTCTCTCACTGGAATGCCTAAAGTATATATTGGAACAACCAGATACTAGTAAAAAAAGGGGACGGCGTGATTTAACAATAATGGCTACTCTTTATGATACTGGAGCCCGAGTACAGGAATTAATTGATATAAAAACAAGGGATGTTAGACTTACTCAACCTTCAACTATAACATTAACAGGAAAAGGTAATAAAAGAAGAAGCGTTCCTATTATGGAAAAAACACGAGCTTTATTAGAAAATTATATGATAGAAAATCGTTTATCCGATAACGGAAACCAAGATCATCCTCTATTTTATAATAGCAACAGACGGCCATTCACAAGGCCAGGTATAACATATATTTTAGAAAAGTATTTAAAACAGGCTAAGGAAGCTCATTCGGAAATTGTGTTTTCTGAAAGGTTTCATCCCCATATGGTTAGGCATACAAAAGCTATGCATTTATTAGAGGCAGGAGTAAATCTGATTTATATAAGAGATTTATTAGGACATGTAAATGTTACTACTACTGAAATATATTTAAGAGCAAATTCGGAAACAAAAAGAAAAGCATTAGAAGCCGCATATATGGAGGTTGTAACACAAGATACACCTGTGTGGGATGAGGATACTGATCTATTAAAGTGGTTGCAGGATTTTTGTAGATAACAACTTTTAATATTATGGAAAGGTATTTATTATACCAGCTATAAACTTCATATCTGTTTATAAATATCTTTCCATAAACAAAAACTTTCGATAATTACCAGCTCCTGTAGGTCCTATTAAAACAATATTATATCTACTAGTAGGTACCGAATACTCAAACTTTTCAGCATAATCCATTCCTACCATCTTTGCATTATAAACGCTTCTACCGTACTCAACCTTAAATTCTTTAAACCCCTTATTTTTTAAATCCTCTGGCAGAAACCAATATTCCTCTTCAAAGCGCTTAACCAATTGAGTGTGCAATCTTTTATTTTTTTTATGCCATTGTTCATTTAATAATTTTTTATCAACACAAGCTTTACATTCAATAATTTCTCCTAGATTAACCTGTTTCCATTGTTCTTGGCCGTGAATACGGTACTCTGGGATAGTTGCTATACCCTTGCAATCATTACAAGCCTTTTCAACCATCCTTGCGTCATAATCTTCTCGGTCTTTTAATTCCTCGACACAGTGCTTTAAGCCTTTTTTGAATAGCTCATACATAAGTAAATTTGTTTCTAGCATAGAAACCACCTCCTAAAATGGGAGTTTATTCTCCAGTCTTTTCATCTGTTCTATTTCTTCTTCTGTTAATTGGATCTCCTCTCTCTTCTTTTTTTCAAACATTTTAGAAAGAGGGAGAAAATCATTATCATTGCTATGTTTTTTATTTTGAAACGTAGTATTGTATTCTCTTACTGCTTTCAAGGTAAAAAGTCTATTAGCGTGAAGCTTTTTTAGTATGGCTTCAACATATGGTGCCGGATTTTGAGGATTTTTTATTTTTGCTTTTCTAATTGCTTCACATATAATTGCCTCTGGTTCTTTAAATTGACTTTTTTCTATCCAGTAACCAAAGCGTTCAGCCAATTTAGGTGGAAGTGTGCCAAAGTGCTTTTTGTACTCTAAGTAAGGAGTAGAATCTTTTTTTTCTTTAAATTTTTCTTTGTTTATTTCTTGGTTGTCTATTCCACCAAAAGAATTATTGGCACTTTCACCAATGGCAGTTTTACCAATCCAATTATCATGGTCTTTATTGAAAGATATTTTTCTAGTGCTTCCTGACTTTATCTTTTGGAAAATAACCTTTCTACCTTCCAACCTTTTTAACTCGCGTTGTATTTGCCGAGCATCACACCCCGTAGCTCCACTTAGAAAATCCAGTGTCATATTATGTTCTTTTCTGTTAAAGCCATATGTGTATCGCCAGATAACAAATAATAAGCGGTATTGTGTTGGACTAAGCTTAATCTTTGCCAGCTCCTCTAATATTTCATTAGCTAGCTTTGTAAATCCATTTTCAAGTTGAACATTTGCCACATCATCACCTGCTCTAGTAACCAGAAGTTCACTATTTAGGATTATTACGTAACCATTCCTTAACATCGAAACGGTTTAAACGGATTATTTGCCCTCGTTGAAAGTAAGGTATTTCTTGACTAGCAATCATATTTCTAACTGTAGGAACACTTACCTTTAAATAATCAGCAGCTTCTTGTATTGTCATTATCTCCTCCCCCTTTTTACTTGTTTCAACCTCTACTAATAGCTCTTTTAAAGCTACTTTTAAGTCAGCTCGATTAATTAATACTGTTCCTTCAGGTAGCTCTAATTTAAAGTTGTTCATCTTCTATTCCTCCTTTTTCAATACGGGTACAAAGTTGCTCTACCTTTTTATTTAGTGTTTGAGCTATTTGATTTATCGTTGAAAACCTTATTCTTTTTTTTGCACCTTTTTCGATTTCACCAATAGTTTTCCTTGCTACCCCTGACTCATTTGCTAACTTTGTGATTGTCCACCCTCTAGCTACCCGAGCTAATTCCACCTTTTTTCCATCAATCTCCATGTGTTTTTCCTGTTTTATTTTTATTATACAAAGCATTTTTTCACCCCTCTCTATTACTCATTATGAATACAAGTAAATACTAACATGTCGAAATGAGTAAATCAAGTTGATTTCTGTATTCAATACGTGTAATATTAAATTGTAATTACACATTGGAGGTTGATAATTTATGTATGGAGAACGAATTAGAACGTTACGAAAAGAAAGGAATATGACATTAAGGGACTTGGCAGAAAAGTTAAAAATCCCCTTTACAACATTAGGAAATTATGAGCGGGAAGACCGAGAGCCGAATGTTTCAACCTTTTTAGCACTGGCTGACTTTTTCGAGGTAAGTGTTGATTATTTAACTGGTAAACAAGACTCAAAAACTTCGGATCGATATTATTCCGAAAGAGATTTTAACCTACTTGAAAATCAATTAAAGCAAACTACTCCTGATATTAGGCAAAAAGCAGAAGATATTATTAACCAGATGACTATCATCATTGGGGATGATTTAGAAGCACAAGATGTGAGAGAAACTACTAAAACCTTTGAGCATTTATTCCAAGTTGTGAATTTTATTTTTAGTATGAAAATGGGATTTAAATATAACTACGGACAAGATCCTTCAACACCTTATGAATGTATAAAACTATATCTAGACCACAAACCCACATTAGATAAGAACTTAAATGCTTTATGTGAAATTTACGCTAATAAAAAAATATAAATAAATTATAGAGGAGGAAATCATGGCATCATTTCAAAAATACCCAACTAAACAAGGTCAGCTATGGCTTTTTAAAATCGATACAGGTATTAATCCCGAAACTGGGAAGAGACAAACAACCACACGTAGAGGATTTAAAACAAAAAAAGAAGCTCAAGCAGCAGCAAAGAAACTTGAACAAGAAATAACCAATGGTACGTTAATTAACAATAATAACCTTACTTATGAAGATGTTTTTAAGCAATGGTTTGAAGTTCATTGTCAAACCATTAAACCTAGTACAAGGAAAGCAATAGTGTCAAAATTTAATAAACATATCCTTCCCCGCTTTGGAAAGTTAAAAATAAAAGAGATAACCAACTTATACTGCCAGAAGATGATTAATGAAATAGCCGAACAAATTAAATCAGTCAACGATATTAAAATACAAGCTAACCAAGTGTTCAAGTACGCTCTAAAGATGGAGCTTATAAATAAAAATCCTCTTGCACACGTTAGCATCCCCAGAAGCGAAAAGGAGATGCTTAGTGAAGAAGATGAAGCTAGTGAACGTACTTACTGGAGGAAGGATGAGATAAAACAATTTTTAAAAATATGTAAAAATGAACTCACTTTACGCGATTATGTACTGTTTCACCTTTTAATTTATACAGGCGCTCGTAAAGGAGAACTGCTAGCACTTTCATGGAATGATATTGACTTTAAAACCGAAACAATTCGTTTTTCTAAAACACTAACCCATGTTGACGGCAAATTTCTCATTCAAACGCCCAAAACTAAAGTTTCTAAACGTTTAATTAGCCTAGATGGTAAATCCCTCCCTCTTCTAAAAAAGTGGCGTACAACTCAAATAGAAACGAATTTAGCTACAATGAATACGTTTAATGATAACAATATGGTTTTCACACGTGACGATGGCTCTCCAATGCGATTAGCTTATCCTAATGAAAAGCTTGATATATTAATTAAAAAGCACAATCTTCACCGTATTACTATTCATGGGTTACGTCACACTCATGCTTCCCTCTTATTCGAAGCTGGAGCTAATATTAAAGAAGTGCAAGAGCGTCTTGGTCATTCAGATATTCAAATGACGATGAATATTTACACTCACGTAACCGACCACGTTAAAGAGCAAACCGCAGATAAATTTCAAAAGTACCTTGAGCTATAATTGTGGTCACGAGTGGTCAAAAAATATTTCCGTGGTCAAAATGTGGTCAAAACTACTTTTACCTCAAAAAAAAGACCCCCAAACCAAAAGGTTTGAGAGCCTTGAAACGTAGATATATTAACGTTTTGAGAACTGAGGTGCACGACGTGCTGCTTTAAGACCGTATTTTTTACGCTCTTTCATACGAGCATCACGAGTTAAGAAACCAGCACTCTTAAGAGAAGCGCGGTACTCAGGATCTACTTGTAATAACGCACGAGAAACTCCATGACGGATAGCTCCCGCTTGTCCAGTGTATCCTCCACCATTAACGTTTACTAAGACATTGTATTGACCTACAGTATCTGTTTCAACAAGTGGTTGTTTTACGATTAATTTTAATGTTTCTAAACCAAAGTATTCATCTAATTCGCGTCCGTTAATTACGATTTGACCATCGCCTGGTACTAAACGTACACGTGCTACTGAATTCTTACGACGACCAGTACCATAGTATTCTACTTGTGCCAAAATGATACCCTCCTTATTAATTAACCACGAAGCTCGTAAGCTACTGGTTGTTGTGCTTGATGATTATGTTCGCTACCTGCGAAAACATGTAATTTCATACCTTGCTTACGTCCAAGAGTGTTCTTTGGAAGCATCCCTTTGATTGCAAGCTCAAGCATTCTTTCAGGCTTGTTAGCAAGCATATCGCCAGCAGTTGTTTTCTTTAAACCACCAGGGTGATTTGTGTGACGGTAGTAAATTTTATCAGTTAACTTTTTACCAGTTAAATGAATTTTTGAAGCGTTGATAATGATTACGTTGTCTCCTGTATCCACATGTGGAGTAAATGTTGGTTTATTTTTACCACGAAGGATAGAAGCAACTTCACTTGCTAAGCGACCTAAAGTTTGACCTTCAGCGTCTACTACATACCACTTACGTTCAACTTCATTTGGCTTTGCCATATATGTCGTACGCATGAATTTCCCTCCTAAAATACGTTCACTTTCGTTTCGTTTTAAATTATTTTAACAACCATTGTCTTTAGTAACAACTTCCGCAACCCGGGGCTAGTGGGTTTTAGAAATACCGTTTATCATCATACAACAGATAACTCGTGATGTCAATAAATTTGCTACACTAGGATTCGTTGTTTATGATATTTTTTTCGAAATGGGTATCTTTTA
This sequence comes from Bacillus sp. FJAT-45350, assembly GCF_002335805.1. Taxonomy (NCBI): domain Bacteria; kingdom Bacillati; phylum Bacillota; class Bacilli; order Caryophanales; family Bacillaceae; genus Bacillus; species Bacillus sp. FJAT-45350. The sequence goes on from NZ_NISU01000001.1 coordinate 3,205,616, forward strand.
GTCCTCGTAGCTCACTTTCCATAGAAAAAGTCCATGTCCTGGTGCGGTTTTCCCCGCGGCCTTTCGATTTTTCACCTCAATGATTTTCAAAATATCGTCAGGTTTTTTTCTTTCATAGCCAACTTCTAATAGAGTCCCTACAATTATACGGACCATATTGTGCAAAAAGCCACTACCGACAATACGAAAAATAAGTTCATCTTGTTCTTCAATTATATCTAATTCGTAAATTGTACGAACTTTATTTTCTTTTGTTGTTTTAGTAGAGCAAAAGGATGTGAAGTCATGTGTACCTATTAAGTGCTTAGAAGCATCTTTCAATGCTACAATATTAACATTATAAGGTACACGGAAGCTATAATGTCTTCGAAATACATCCTTTTCCTTTAACAGAACTCGATAGCGGTATTCTTTTTTAACAGCACTGTAGCGTGCATGAAAATCATCAGAGACAGCTTCGGCCTGTGTAATTGTTACATCGGGAGGTAGTAACGACTCAAACACTCTCGGCCAGCGTTCAGGTGGTATGTCTAGCTCAGTATCAAAGTGAAATACTTGTCCAATAGCATGAACGGATGCATCTGTCCTACCTGAGGCATATATAGGGACTGACTGCCCTTTATGAATTGTTACTAATGCTTTTTCAATTACACCTTGTACAGTTCTAACCTTTGGCTGGGACTGAAATCCACAATAATCAGTTCCATCATATGTTACTTCACATTTTATACGTACCATTACAAGTCCTCACTTACGTTCTAAGAAGATACAGCCCTATACCGAAAACGATAGTTATCGCTACTACCATTGTATCTCTTGTAGTCCATTTTAAAACACGATACTTTGTTCTACCTTCTCCTCCACGGTACCCTCTCGATTCCATTGCTAATGCTAAATCCTCTGCACGTTTAAATGAACTAATAAAAAGAGGGATAAGTAAAGGGATTACTGCTTTAATTCTATCTTTTATCGGACCACTCGTAAAATCGACCCCTCTTGCCATTTGGGCCTTTAAAATTTTTTCAGTCTCCATTAGTATCGTTGGAATAAACCTAAGAGCAATTGACATCATTAACGCAAGCTCGTGAGCAGGTAACCCAAACCGTTTAAAAGGAGATAAAATATATTCTAGACCATCTGTCAAATCAATTGGCGAAGTCGTCAAAGTTAATAAAGAAGTTATCATCACTAAGACAAGCAGACGAATGGAGATATAAGCGCCTTGTGTGACGCCACCTTCATATATAGCAAATATTCCGAATTGATATAACAAAGCTCCGTCTTTATTTAGAAACAAATGTAGTAAAAACGTGATAATTACTAATAAAAAGATTGGCTTCATCCCTTTATAAATAAAACGCAATGGAACTTTTGACAATAGAACAATTAGTAATGCAAACGTCACAAGTACAGAATAGGCCAGCCAATTGTTTGCAAAAAATATGATAATTACTAATAAAAAAATTGCTGCTAACTTTGCTCTTGCATCTGTTTCGTGTAGGATTGATTTCGCTGGGACATATTGTCCAATAATCACATTCCCAAACATAACTAGTTATCCGCCTTTTTAATTAACATTTGTGATAAATACTCTGCAACTTCCTCAACAGTAAACAAGTTTCTAGGCATAGGTTGATTAAACTTTTTTTCTATCTTAAGTAGGAAGTTTACTGTTTCAGGGACATCTAACCCTACTTCCTGTAGCTTCTCAGGATGTTCAAATATAAAATTACGGTCACCTTCCATCAGGACCGAGCCATTGTTCATAACAATAATATGATCCGCGTACCTAGCCGCATCCATCATATGATGAGTTACAAGGATTGTTGTAAGCTTCTTCTCTTGATGTAACTTGTAAAAAACCTCCATGATTTCTCTTCTACCTTGCGGATCAAGTCCAGCTGTTGGTTCGTCTAAGATTAGCACACTAGGTTGCATAGCTAATACACCGGCTATTGCAACACGTCGCATTTGACCTCCACTTAAATCAAAAGGAGAGCGCTCAAGAACATCCTCAGTTAACCCTACTATCGGTAATAATTCTCTAGTGATTTTTTTTGCCTTTTTTTCAGGTACACCAAAGTTAATAGGACCAAAACAAATATCTTTTTCAACAGTTTCTTCAAAAAGCTGGTGCTCTGGATATTGAAAAACGAGACCTACCTTTCGACGAAGCAGCTTCAATTGCTTATTTTTTTTACCTACTTCAATAACAGTTTCACCAATTGATATTTTCCCAGCAGAAGGCTTTAATAGCCCATTTAAATGTTGTATTAATGTTGACTTCCCAGAACCTGTATGGCCAATAATAGCCGTATAAGAACCAGACAGAATGGATAAATTAATTTTTTTTAGTGCCAATTGTTCAAATGGAGTTTTCTCCATGTACCGGTGTTCTAACTCTTCAATTTTAATTTCCATAGTTCATCCACCAATTCATCTTCAGTTATCGCTTCACCTACAAATGACAATCCTGCTTGTAGTAACCTCTGTCTCATCTGGATAGCAAAAGGGATATCAAGACTATATCCTTTAAGTACTTCCTCCTTTGAAAAAACCTCTTTCGGAGTACCTTGGAGTACAACCTCACCCTGATTCATCACAACAATACGATCGGCAAAACTAGCCTCATTCAAGTCATGAGTAATAGAAATAATTGTTTTGCCATCAATTTTATTTAACTGACGGACAGTTTCAATTACTTCTCTTCTACCTATAGGGTCTAGCATAGAGGTAGCTTCATCAAATACCATGATTTTTGGTTCAATTGCTAATATACCAGCAATAGCAATCCGCTGTTTTTGCCCCCCTGATAAACGATGAGGCTCATGATCAATGAATTTCTCCATATGTACTTTTTCTAGACTTTTAACGATTCTATCTTCCATTTCAACTTGAGGAATACCATTATTCTCTAAACCAAAAGCAATGTCATCCCTAACCGTGGTAGCCACTAATTGATTGTCTGGGTTTTGGAACACTAACCCTACTCGACGGCGAATCTCCCAAATAGAATTCTCGTCTTTACTAGAAAACCCCTCCACGATTACTTCACCAACAGTTGGAATAAATAACGCATTTAGAAAACGAGATAGTGTTGATTTACCAGAACCATTATGACCTATAATTGCTACCCACTCTCCACCATGAATAGATAGATCTACGTTTCTTAATGCCATTTGTTCTGCATCAGCATTATATGAATATGAAAGGTTCTTAATTGACACAAGAGGGCACATCTAGTACACCTGCCTTTTTAATTACTAGCAAATGATTTCATTACATATATTGAAACAATATCCCTAATAGAGCCATTCAAAAAAGAATAAACAAAAAGGGCCTCAGAGTCAGAGCTCTCGCTCAAACCCTCATGCCCTTTGTCGTCTTTGTGTTTATTGACTCTATATTCTGTCTGCTTATTACACAAGCTCGATAATAGCCATTGGAGCACCGTCACCACGACGAGGACCAACTTTAAGAATACGAGTGTATCCACCTTGGCGATCTTCGTAACGAGGAGCGATATCTGAGAAAAGCTTTTGAATCGCATCTTCACCAGTCTCTTCGTTTGCTACTTCACGACGAATGAATGCAGCAGCTTGACGACGAGCATGAAGGTCTCCACGCTTACCAAGAGTAATCATTTTTTCAACGATAGAACGAAGCTCTTTTGCTTTTGATTCAGTCGTCTCGATTCTTTCGTTAATAATTAAATCAGTAGCTAAATCACGGAATAATGCTTTACGTCCAGCACTATCACGACCTAATTTTGCGTATGCCATATTCGTTTCCCTCCTTTGTAAATCTTGATGCTAATGGTATGCCCAAAAAGCAATCAATCCTGTTATGTGAAGAAAAGTAATTAAGTACGTTTTAATCTTCTTTACGAAGACCAAGTCCTAGTTCACCAAGCTTCTCTTGAACTTCTTCAAGAGATTTGCGCCCTAAGTTGCGAACTTTCATCATATCTTCTTCAGTTTTGTGAGTAAGTTCTTGGACCGTGTTAATACCTGCACGCTTCAAGCAATTATAAGAACGTACTGAAAGATCTAATTCTTCAATTGTCATTTCCAATACTTTCTCTTTTTGATCTTCTTCTTTTTCAACCATTATTTCGGCATTTTGGGCCTGATCAGTTAGTCCTACAAAGATGTTTAAGTGTTCAGTTAAAATCTTTGCACCAAGAGAAACAGCTTCCTCTGGACGGATACTTCCATCAGTCCAAACATCTAGCGTAAGCTTATCATAGTTTGTTACTTGTCCTACACGTGTATTTTCAACTTGATAGTTTACACGAGAAACCGGTGTGTAAATTGAATCAATCGGTACAACACCAATTGGTTGATCATCTGATTTGTTCCCTTCTGCAGGCACATATCCTCTACCACGTTTAGCAGTTAAACGCATATGTAAACGTGCGCCTTTTGCTAAAGTAGCAATGTGAAGGTCAGGATTAAGAATGTCAACATCACTATCATGCGTTAAATCTCCTGCCGTAACAACACCTTCACCTTGAATATCTATCTCTAATGATTTTTCCTCATCAGAATAAATTTTCAATGCTAACTGTTTTAAGTTCAGAATAATTGTCGTTACATCTTCAACAACACCTTCAATTGTTGAAAACTCATGTAACACACCATCAATTTGAACAGCTGTAACAGCAGCACCTGGTAGTGAAGATAATAGGATACGACGTAAGGAGTTTCCAAGTGTAGTACCATATCCACGTTCTAGTGGTTCAACAACAAACTTCCCATAATTAGCGTCTTCGCTAATTTCAACCGTTTCAATATTTGGCTTTTCTATTTCGATCATTAAACAAACCCTCCTTCAAAACGTCGAACTCCGGCAGACAGTAAGGAAAGCCTAACCGGAATTCCCCATTAGGCAGTTCCCGTACGTATGCAACCTAAACAGTCAATAATTCGTAAGAACCGAACAATAGGGATTACTCGTCTTACCCATTATTGACACTTTCAGGAAATCTATACTTACAACTGATGATTTCTTTTTACACTCTACGACGTTTTGGTGGACGGCAACCATTATGAGGAACAGGAGTAACGTCCTTAATCATGTTGACTTCTAGACCAACTGCTTGAAGTGAACGAATTGCAGCTTCACGACCAGCACCAGGACCTTTTACAGAAACTTCAATAGTTTTCATGCCGTGTTCCATTGCAGCTTTACCAGCAGTTTCAGCAGCCATTTGTGCAGCGAAAGGAGTAGATTTACGAGAACCTTTGAATCCTAAACCACCTGCACTTGCCCATGAAATTGCATTACCTTGTGTATCAGTAATAGTTACAATTGTGTTGTTAAATGTTGAACGAATGTGTGCTACGCCAGTCTCAATATTTTTCTTTTGGCGACGCTTAGTACGTGTGTTAGTTCTTTTTGCCATGCTTTTACGCTACCTCCTTTACTTATTTTTTCTTGTTTGCTACTGTACGACGTGGACCTTTACGTGTACGTGCATTGTTTTTAGAGTTCTGACCACGAACAGGTAAACCACGACGATGGCGGATACCACGGTATGAACCAATCTCAATTAAACGTTTGATGTTTAAAGAGATTTCACGACGAAGGTCACCTTCAGTTGTGTATTTGTCCATAACTTCACGGATTTTACCTAACTCTTCTTCAGTTAAATCACGAACGCGAGTATTTTCAGAAACTCCAGCTTCAGCTAAAACCTTAGCAGCAGTTGTACTTCCGATTCCATAGATGTATGTTAAAGATATTACTACTCGTTTATCACGAGGAATATCGACACCAGCTATACGTGCCATAAAGTATGCACCTCCTTATTGTTTAGCCTTGTTTTTGTTTATGCTTTGGATTTTCGCAAATTACCATAACGGTACCTTTACGACGAATAACTTTACACTTTTCGCAAATAGGTTTGACTGATGGTCTTACCTTCATCTTCATTTACCTCCTTATAATACGGAGTGCCGTCAATTGTATTTAAAAAACTGCAATATGAGCTACGTTTAAAGTCCGTTTGTCATCAATGGTTTGATAACAGAAAGATCTTATTTATATCGATAAGTGATACGTCCACGTGTTAAGTCATACGGTGATAATTCAACTGTTACTTTGTCTCCTGGTAAGATACGAATAAAGTGCATGCGAATTTTACCTGAAACGTGAGCTAGAATTTTATGTCCATTCTCTAGTTCCACACGGAACATAGCGTTTGGCAATGGCTCAATAACAGTACCTTCAACTTCAATTACATCTTCTTTGGCCATGAATTACTCTCCTTCCTTCAGTAAATCAGTTTGAGTATCTATAAACTTTTGAACCGCATAACGTAGTTTACCATTGGTTACACGTCCAGTTTCTTCAATGCTGTTCTTCACTTCTGGAGAAACATGTTCCATTAGCTTAAGGTGACTAAGATTTTTCTTCTTTGCACGGTCTACTTTCCGTAGATCTCCATCAGCTATATAAACAAAACGGTGATCAACAAGTTTAATTATAACATTAAACTTACCAGTATCTCGACCTTTTAGAACTTCAACAACCTGACCGATTTCAGGGCCCGATTCAGGATCCTTCATTCTTTGCATCACCTTCAATTAAGCTTTTGTTAATATTTCAAAACCAGTCTCAGTTATGGCAACAGTATGCTCGAAATGAGCACAGTTCTTTTTATCAGTTGTCACAACAGTCCAATTATCGGCTAATGTGTGAACATAACGACTTCCTGCATTCACCATCGGCTCAACCGCTAAAACCATTCCTGGTTTTAATCTTGGTCCTTTACCTGGTGGACCATAGTGAGGAATTTGTGGATCTTCATGTAAGTCTTGACCAACTCCATGTCCAACATACTCTCTCACGATTGAAAATCCAAACGGTTCCACATACGATTGTATTGCATGGGAGATGTTTGATAACCTCTCACCCGGCTTTGCTTCCTCTAATCCTTTGAATAGAGAAGCTTCCGTAACATCGAGTAATTTTTGGTCTTCTTCAGTAATTTCCCCTACAGCATATGTCCATGCAGAGTCACCGTGATAGCCATTGTATTGTGCACCAACATCAATACTAATGATATCACCTTCATTGAGTACCCGTTTACCTGGAATTCCGTGAACCAATTCCTCATTTACTGAAGCACAGATACTACCTGTAAATCCATTATAGCCTTTAAAAGATGGAATCGCACCATAAGAACGAATCACCTTTTCAGCAATATTATCAAGTTCACCGGTTGTAATGCCAGATTGAATATGTTTCTTCAACTCCAGATGAGTAAGGGCAACAATTTTACCTGCTTCCCGCATGATGTCTAGTTCTCTTTGAGTCTTACATATAATCATGCATTTATCCCTTCCAGAAGTTGTTTAATATCTTCATACACTTTATTAATATCTTGCTCTCCGTTGATATTTCTTAAATAACCTTTTTCAGTATAGAAATCAATTAATGGCTGAGCTTGAGCTACGTTTACTTCAAGACGCTTTTTAACCGTTTCTGGTTTATCGTCATCTCTTTGAATAAGTTCGCTTCCATCTTCATCACATACACCTTCAACCTTAGGTGGATTAAAGATAACATGATACGTTCTTCCTGACGTTGGTGAAACTCGGCGGCCAGTTAAACGATCCATTAAAATTTCCTCTGGTACATCAACATTGATAACAAAATCAATTTTGCGACCTAAAGATGATAGGATTTCCTCTAAAGCTTCTGCTTGAGGAACTGTACGAGGAAAACCATCTAATAGAAAACCTTTTTCACAATCACCTTGACTTAATCTCTCACGTACAATACCGATAGTTACTTCATCAGGTACTAACTCGCCAGCATCCATAAAAGATTTGGCTTTCACACCTAACTCCGTTTGACCTTTGATAGCTGCACGAAACATATCCCCAGTTGAAATATGAGGAATTTGAAAATCATTCACCATTTTTTCAGCCTGAGTACCTTTACCCGCACCAGGAAGACCCATTAAAATAAGATTCATTCTTTTCCCCTCCATCGTACCGATTTAAACAACTAATATGGTTATAAGGGAAGACAGTTTCTTCCCTCTTTCCACTTTACTTAATAAAGCCTTTATAATGACGTTTAATTAATTGACTCTCGATTTGCTTCATCGTGTCTAATGCTACACCAACAACGATCAATAATCCAGTACCACCAATTTGAACTGCAGGTGGTAAACCCATAAGTCGAGTGAAGAATACCGGAATAATTGAAACAACAGCTAAGAAAAGAGCACCAACAAGTGTTAAACGATATAAAATGCGCGTTAAGTAGACTTGAGTTGTTTTACCGGGACGAATACCAGGAATGTATCCACCTTGCTTTTTCAGGTTTTCGGCCATCTGCTCAGGATTAACTTGAATGAATGTATAGAAATACGTAAATCCAATAATCAAACCAGCGTAGATGATCATCCCTAACGGTTCTGTATAATCAAAGGTTCTAACAATCCATGCAGTGAATGCATTGTCTTCCCCAAAGAATCCAGCAATCGTAGGCGGGAATATAAATAGTGATAAAGCAAAAATGACAGGAATAACCCCTGCGGCATTTACTTTTAAAGGTAAATGCGTTGATTGTCCTCCGACGGGATTTCTACCAACTAGGCGCTTTGCATATTGCACTGGAACTTTACGAAGTGCTTGTTGAACAAAAATTACACCGACGATAATTGCTAGCACTGCAAGTACTAGTAATGCTACCGTTACGATATTTAAAAATAATTGTTCACCTGCATCACTTAATTGTGTTTCATAAATCTGGTTAACCCCTCCAGGAATACCAGCAGCTATACCAGCAAAAATAAGAATTGAAATACCGTTTCCTACACCTTTTGCGGTAATTTGTTCACCGAGCCACATTAAGAAAGCTGTTCCCGCAGTAAGTACAGTTGCAATGAAAAGATACATTGAAACACTAGGGTTAGGTATTAAGCCAGGGAAAATTGTATTGAAACCAATTGACATCCCAAGGGCCTGAACAAAACCTAAAACAATCGTTCCATATCGGGTAAACTGAGCTAATTTACGTCGACCAGCCTCTCCTTGCTTTGCCCATTCTGCAAATTTAGGAACTACATCCATTTGTAACAATTGAACAATAATCGATGCTGTAATGTACGGCATAATCCCCATCGCAAAAATCGAAAAGTTCCCTAACGCTCCACCACCAAATGTATCAATTAACCCGAAGGCATTGGCTTGGTCGTAGAAATTCAGTACCTCACGATTCGAACCAGGAACAGGAATGAAACTTCCAATCCTGAAAACAATGAGCATTAGAAGGGTGAAAATGACTTTACGTCGTAAATCACCCACGCGCATAATATTGGAGATCGTCCGGAACATTAAATCACCTCAGTTTTTCCGCCAGCAGCTTCTATTGCTTTTACAGCAGCTTCAGAAAACTTATTAGCTTTAACAGTTAACTTCTGCTCAAGCTGTCCATTTCCGAGGATCTTAATTCCATCCTTTGCATTTTTAACAATACCAGCTTCGATTAATAATTCAGGTGTAACTTCTGTACCTGCATCAAAGCTATTTAACGTATCAAGGTTAACAATCGCATACTCTTTACGAGTTGGATTCGTGAAACCACGTTTTGGTAAACGACGGTAAAGCGGATTTTGTCCACCTTCAAATCCTGGACGTACTCCACCACCAGAACGTGAATTTTGTCCTTTATGACCACGTCCAGCAGTTTTACCATTACCAGAACCGATACCACGACCAACACGATTGCGTACCTTACGAGATCCTTCAGCAGGCTTTAACTCGTGAAGTTTCATGCTGTGACACCTCCTCTTTTTAAAAAATCTTAATATTAAGCTTCTAATTCTTTAACAGTTACTAAATGAGCAACTTTGTTTACCATCCCACGGATAGCAACATTGTCCTCTTGAACAACTGATTGGTGCATTTTACGTAAACCAAGTGTATTCACTGTAGTACGTTGGTCTTGCGGACGACCGATAAGACTACGTGTGAGGGTAATTTCTAATTTCTTAGCCATGTGATTTCCCTCCTTATCCTAACAGTTCTTCTACAGTTTTACCGCGTAATTTAGCCACATCTTCAGCACGCTTCAAGCTACTAAGACCTTGAATAGTTGCACGTACCATATTGATTGGATTGTTAGATCCTAGTGACTTCGATAAAATGTCGCCTACTCCAGCTAAATCAAGTACTGCACGTACAGGTCCACCAGCAATAACTCCTGTACCTTCAGAAGCAGGTTTTAGTAACACTTCACCAGCACCAAAGTGTCCGATAATTTGGTGAGGAATTGTAGTACCTACAACAGGTACTTCAACAAGATTCTTCTTAGCATCTTCGATTCCTTTGCGAATTGCTTCAGGAACTTCTTGAGCCTTACCCATTCCGAAACCTACGTGACCATTTTTGTCACCTACAACAACTAATGCAGCAAAGCGGAAACGACGTCCACCTTTAACAACTTTTGCTACACGATTGACGGCAACAACTTTCTCTTCAAGTTCCAAAGCATTTGGGTCAATACGCATTCGTTTTCCCTCCTTTGTTCTTTAAAATTGTAGACCAGCTTTACGAGCTGAATCTGCAAGTACTTGAACACGTCCATGATAAATGTAACCACCGCGGTCAAATAATATTGTTGAATGTCCTTTTTCAATCGCACGTTTTGCAACTAACTCGCCGACTTTTTGTGCTGCTTCTTTGTTTCCACCGTTTTCTAAATTAAGTTCCTTATCTAAACTTGATGCAGAAACAATTGTAACGCTATTAACGTCATCAATTAATTGTGCATAAATGTGTTTAGATGAACGGAATACATTTAAACGAGGACGCTCTGCAGTACCAGTGATCGTACGACGAACATGTGCATGTCTTTTCTTACGTGCCGTATTTTTACTAGGCTTCGTAATCATCGAACGTCAGTCCTTTCCGTTAACTATTTACTTACTTACCTGTTTTACCTTCTTTACGACGAACATATTCGCCCTCATAACGGATACCTTTACCTTTGTAAGGCTCTGGTAAACGTACTGAACGGATGTTAGAAGCGATTGCTCCTACACGCTCTTTATCAATACCTTTAACAATTACTTTAGTGTTAGATGGTACTTCGATTTCGATACCTTGTTCAGGTACGATTTCAACTGGATGAGAGTATCCAACGTTAAGTACTAATTTTTGTCCTGATTTAGTTGCACGGTAACCTACACCGATAAGCTCAAGAGCTTTTTCGTATCCTTTAGTTACACCTTCAACCATGTTGTTAATAATACTACGAGTTGTACCATGAAGAGCTTTATGGTTCTTATTCTCAGATGGACGTTCAACTGTAATAATATTTTCCTCGATTTTCACGATCATGTCAGGATGAATCTCACGCTTAAGTTCACCTTTAGGTCCTTTAGCAGAGAAAATCGTTCCATCCAAACTAACTGTGACGCCACTTGGGACTTCAACTGGTTTATTACCAATACGAGACATCGACTACACCTCCATTCCTATAAAAAACTTATTACCAAACGTATGCTACAACTTCGCCACCAATTTGTTGTTGACGAGCTTGTTTATCAGTCATTACACCTTTTGATGTAGAAACAATCGCAATTCCTAAACCTCCAAGTACACGTGGAAGTTCTTGTGCATTTGCGTAAACACGTAATCCAGGCTTACTAATTCTTTTCAGACCTGTAATTACACGCTCATTATCTGAACCGTATTTTAAGAAGATACGGATAATCCCTTGTTTACTATCATCAATTACTTCAACGTCACGGATGAAACCTTCACGTTTAAGAATATCAGCAATTTCCTTTTTGATGTTAGATGCAGGTAACTCTAATTTTTCGTGACGAACAGTGTTCGCGTTACGAATACGAGTCAGCATATCTGCAATAGGATCTGTCATGACCATCGTTTTTTACCTCCTTCCCGTACTTGGGCTTACCAGCTAGCTTTTTTAACGCCAGGGATTTGACCTTTATATGCAAGTTCTCTAAAGCAAATTCGGCATAACTTAAACTTACGAATGACAGAATGTGGACGTCCACAACGCTCACAACGAGTATACTCTTGTACTTTGTACTTTTGTGTGCGCTTCTGCTTTGCGATCATCGATTTCTTCGCCAAAGTTTTACCTCCTCTTCGGCCCTTTAGCCAATTATTTTTGGAATGGCATACCCATTTGAGTTAATAACTCACGAGCTTCTTCATCAGTGTTGGCAGTTGTAACGATTACAACGTCCATTCCACGTACTTTATCTACTTTATCATAATCGATTTCTGGGAAAATTAATTGCTCTTTTACGCCAAGAGTATAGTTTCCACGACCATCGAATGCTTTTTTAGAAATACCACGGAAGTCACGTACACGAGGTAATGAAACAGAGACTAATTTCTCTAGGAATTCATACATGCGCTCACCACGAAGTGTTACCTTCGCACCGATTGGCATACCTTCACGTAACTTGAATCCAGCGATTGATTTCTTTGCTTTTGTAATTAAAGGCTTTTGACCAGTAATTGTAGCTAATTCTTCAACAGCTTTATCTAGCGCTTTAGCGTTAGATACTGCATCACCAACACCCATATTAACAACAATCTTCTCAAGCTTTGGAACAGCCATTAATGATGGATAATTGAATTTCTCTACTAGAGATGGCACGATCTCTTTTGAGTATCTTTGTTTTAATGAATTCATACGATTGACCTCCTTTCGTCACCTGACTACTTATCTAATACTTCGCCAGACTTCTTCGCAACACGTACTTTTTTACCGTTTTCTACTTTATATCCTACACGAGTAGGTTCACCTGATTTAGGATCGATAGGCATTACATTTGAAACATGAATAGCCGCTTCTTTGTTCAAGATTCCACCTTGTGGATTGTCTTGTGAAGGTTTTGCGTGTTTCTTAACAACGTTTATGCCTTCAACAAGTACTCGGCTCTGTTTCGGGTACGCTTCTAAAATAACGCCTTGTTTACCTTTATCTTTACCTGAGATTACTTTAACTGTGTCACCTTTTTTAACGTGCATTCTAGTTGACATCGTCGCACCTCCTTACAAGGCTTTTTTTTCTATTACCGTTCATTAAAGCACTTCTGGTGCTAATGAAACAATCTTCATGAATTGCTTCTCACGTAATTCACGTGCTACAGGTCCGAAGATACGTGTCCCACGTGGGCCCTTATCATCACGAACAATAACTGCAGCATTTTCGTCAAACTTGATATATGAACCGTCGTTACGACGAGCGCCAGTCTTTGTACGAACAATAACTGCTCTAACTACGTCACCCTTCTTGACAACGCCACCTGGTGTTGCTTGCTTCACCGAGCAAACAATAATATCACCGATGTTAGCTGTTTTACGACCAGAACCGCCTAACACCTTAATACATAATAACTCACGAGCTCCAGAGTTATCAGCAACTTTTAAACGAGTTTCCTGTTGGATCATTCGAACTTACCTCCCTTCGGATCGACAAGTAAATCTATTAGATAATAACTGATTCTTCTACGACTTCAACTAAGCGGAAACGTTTATCTTTCGATAAAGGACGTGTTTCCATGATTTTAACAATATCGCCCATTTTTGCCGTATTGTTTTCATCATGCGCTTTAAACTTTTTAGAGTACTTTACGCGCTTGCCGTATAGACGGTCTTTCTTATAAGTTTCAACAAGTACAGAAATTGTTTTATCCATCTTGTCTGAAACGACACGTCCAAGGTACACTTTACGTTGATTGCGTTCCATTTAAGCAAACCTCCTTCTCAATTTAGCCGTTGTTGATCCCAAGTTCTCTTTCATGCAAAACAGTTTTTGCACGAGCAATTGCCTTACGAACTTCACGAATGCGGGTTGGATTATCCAACTGGCCAGTCGCTAATTGAAAGCGAAGGTTGAATAATTCTTCTTTAAGTGACTTCGTTTTTTGTTCGATTTCAGCAGTGGTTAAATTACGAAGTTCATTAGCTTTCATTTGACTCACCACCCACTTCTTCGCGTTTTACAAATTTACATTTCACTGGTAATTTATGTGCTGCAAGACGTAGCGCTTCACGAGCTACTTCTTCAGATACACCTGAGATTTCAAACATAACCTTTCCAGGTTTAACAACTGCTACCCATCCTTCTGGAGCACCTTTACCTGAACCCATTCGAACTTCTAGAGGTTTTGCAGTATAAGGCTTAGAAGGGAAAATTTTAATCCAAACTTTACCACCACGTTTCATGTAACGTGTCATAGCAATACGTGCTGATTCAATCTGGCGGTTTGTGATCCACGATGCTTCTTGAGCTTGTAAACCATACTCACCAAAGTGAACAGTTGTGCCACCTTTTGCTTTTCCACGCATCTTTCCGCGGTGTTCACGACGATATTTTACGCGTTTTGGCATCAACATGATTATTTTCCTCCTTCCTCTTTTTTCGTTCCTTTCGTTGGAAGGACTTCACCACGATAAATCCAAATTTTTACACCTAGTTTACCGTATGTTGTATCTGCTTCTGCAGTTCCATAGTCGATATCCGCACGAAGAGTGTGAAGTGGAACAGTTCCTTCACTGTAGTGTTCACCACGAGCAATGTCAGCGCCACCTAGACGACCAGATACTTGAGTTTTAATCCCTTTAGCACCTGCACGCATAGTACGTTGAATAGCTTGTTTCATTGCACGACGGAACGAAATACGATTTTCTAATTGACGAGCAATGTTTTCTGCTACAAGTTTAGCATCTAAATCAGCTTGTTTGATTTCAAAAATGTTGATATGAACACGTTTGCCAGTAAGTTCATTTAAAGCTTTACGTAAAGCTTCAACTTCAGAACCACCTTTACCAATAACCATTCCTGGTTTAGCAGTGTGAACTGTTACATTTACACGATTGGCAGCACGTTCAATTTCGATTTTTGAAACGGATGCGTCTTTTAAACGCTTTTCAATATACTCACGAATTTTAATATCTTCGTGTAGTAAATCAGCATAATCTTTTTCTGCATACCATTTTGACTCCCAGTCACGAATAACGCCTACTCGAAGCCCAATCGGATTGACCTTTTGACCCACGCCTTACCCCTCCTTCTTTTCTGTTACAACTAAAGTAATGTGGCTAGAGCGTTTGTTGATACGGCTTGCACGTCCCATTGCACGTGGACGGAAACGTTTAAGAGTAACCCCTTCATCAACGAAAGCTTCTTTAATATATAAATTATTTGGTTCTAATTCATAGTTATGTTCTGCATTTGCTATAGCAGAATTTAACAGCTTTTCAACAACTGGAGAAGCTGATTTCGGTGTGTGACGTAAAATTGCAATCGCCTCACCTACTTGCTTGCCTCGAATTAAGTCTACTACTAAGCGAACTTTGCGAGGAGCAATACGAACTTGTCTAGCAACAGCTTTTGCTTCCATCGTCTAGGACCTCCTCTCTATATTAACGTCTTGTTTTCTTATCGTCAGCAGCATGACCTTTGTAAGTACGTGTTGGTGAGAATTCACCTAACTTGTGACCAACCATATCTTCAGAGACATAAACTGGTACATGCTTACGACCATCATAAACCGCAATTGTATGCCCGATAAACTCAGGGAATATTGTAGAACGACGAGACCAAGTCTTAATCACTTTTTTATCGTTAGTTTCGTTCATTGCTTCGACTTTCTTCATTAAGTGATCATCGACAAAAGGTCCTTTCTTTAAGCTGCGACCCATGAATAAACCTCCCTTCGCGACTGCGCCACGGTTCGTTTGAACCGTAGGACAATCCCGTTATTTTTTACGACGACGTACGATGTACTTGTCAGATGCTTTGTTTTTCTTACGAGTTTTGTACCCAAGAGTTGGTTTACCCCAAGGAGACATTGGTGATTTACGTCCGATTGGAGAGCGACCTTCACCACCACCGTGTGGGTGGTCATTAGGGTTCATTACAGATCCACGAACAGTTGGACGTTTACCTAACCAACGAGAACGACCTGCTTTACCAATGTTAACTAACTCGTGTTCTAAGTTTCCTACTTGACCGATTGTTGCACGGCATGTAGCAAGGATGTAACGTGTTTCACCAGAGTTTAATCGAACAAGAACGTATTGTCCTTCTTTACCTAGAAGTTGCGCTTCAGTTCCAGCAGAACGAACTAATTGTCCACCACGTCCTGGTTGAAGTTCGATGTTATGAATAACTGTACCAACTGGGATATTTTGAAGTGGTAATGCGTTACCTACTTTAATATCTGCTTCTGAACCAGATTCGATAACAGTTCCAACTTTTAATCCTTTAGGAGCTAAGATGTAACGCTTTTCCCCATCAGCATAATTGATTAACGCAATGTTTGCTGTTCTGTTTGGATCATACTCGATTGTAGCAACGCGTCCTGGAATACCATCTTTGTTACGTTTAAAATCGATAACACGATACTGACGTTTGTGTCCACCACCTTGATGACGAACAGTTAATTTACCTTGATTATTACGGCCACCTTTTTTGTGTAAAGGTGCTAAAAGTGACTTTTCCGGTTTGTCTGTAGTGATTTCAGCAAAATCTAATGAACTCATTCCACGACGACCGGCACTGGTCGGTTTATACTTTTTGATCGGCATTTGGTTTCCCTCCTTCACTTAAGAGTTATTAATTATACACCTTCAAAGAATTCTAATTCTTTGCTCTCTGGTGTTAATTTTACAATGGCTTTCTTACGACGAGCTGTGTAACCCGTGTGACGTCCAAAACGTTTAAATTTCCCTTTGTAGTTCATAGTGTTAACGTTCTCCACTTTCACTCCAAAGATTTCTTCAACCGCATCTTTAATTTGAGTTTTGTTCGCACGAACATCTACTTCAAATGTATATTTCTTGTCTGCCATTAAATCAGTTGAACGTTCCGTAATCACGGGGCGCTTAATGATATCGCGAGCGTTTGTCATTATGCAAGCACCTCCTCTACCTTTTCAACTGCGTCTTTAGTGATAATAAGCTTATCATGCTTTAATACATCTAATACGTTAACCCCGTCAGCAGCTACGAAAGTAACTCCAGGAATGTTACGTAATGATAAAGCTACATTTTCATTATAATCAGCAGTTACAATAAGTGCTTTACCTTCTGCTTGGATAGCAGTTAGTACAGAAGTCATCTCTTTTGTTTTAGGAGCATCAAATGATAGGCTATCTAAAACAATGATTTCACTTGCTTGTACTTTACTAGATAATGCAGATTTAATTGCTAAGCGACGTACCTTTTTAGGTAACTTGAAGCTATAGCTACGTGGTGTTGGTCCAAATACAACTCCACCACCTACCCATTGAGGTGAACGAATGGAACCTTGACGCGCACGTCCTGTTCCTTTTTGACGCCATGGCTTACGACCGCCACCGCGCACTTCTGAACGACCTTTTACTTTGTGGGTACCTTGTCTTAGTGAAGCTTGTTGCATCACAACAGCATCATGTAGTACATGCTCATTTGGTTCAATACCAAATACCGCATCTGATAATTCGATATCACCAACTTGAGAACCTGTTTGGTTGTATAGTGCTACTTTAGGCATGATGAATCCTCCTTTCTTTAGACGTTTATTTTACTTTAACCGCACTTTGAACAGCTACATAGCTCTTTCTAGCACCAGGAATATTTCCTTTAACTAGTAGAAGGTTACGTTCTGTATCAACTTTAACGATTTCTAAGTTTTGAATTGTAATTTGCTCTCCACCCATACGGCCAGGTAGTAATTTACCTTTGAATACACGGTTTGGAGCTACAGGACCCATTGAACCTGGGCGACGGTGGTAACGTGAACCATGAGACATTGGTCCGCGTGATTGGTTGTGACGCTTGATAGCACCTTGGAAACCTTTACCTTTAGATGTTCCAGTTACATCAACGATGTCACCTTCTGCAAATGTATCAACCTTGACTTCTTGACCAACTTCGTAAGCCACTAAATCAACTCCACGAACCTCTTTCATGAAGCGCTTAGGTGTAGTGTTTGCTTTTTCAGCATGACCTTTAGCAGGTTTGTTGCTTTTTGATTCTTTTTGGTCAGCAAAACCGATTTGGATTGCTTCATACCCATCAGAGTCAACTGTTTTCTTTTGAAGTACTACGTTTGGAGTAGCTTCAATTACAGTTACTGGTACTACATCTCCGTTTTCTGCGAAAACTTGAGTCATACCAATTTTTCTACCTAAGATTCCTTTGGTCATAAGTCACACCTCCTATAAATATCTAAGTAATTTATTTGCCATTTTTTTGTTGTAGTCATAACAAGTGAATTTAATCGTATATATTAGTTATAAGATAACTTATAGTTTGATTTCAATGTCCACACCAGATGGTAAATCAAGACGCATTAACGCATCTACTGTTTGTGGTGTTGGGTTCACAATATCGATTAAGCGTTTGTGTGTACGCATTTCAAATTGCTCACGAGAATCTTTATACTTATGCACAGCACGTAGGATTGTATATACTGACTTCTCCGTTGGAAGTGGGATTGGTCCAGATACGTTTGCTCCTGAACGTTTAGCCGTGTTAACAATCTTTTCAGCTGATTGATCTAGAATTCTGTGATCATATGCTTTTAAACGAATGCGAATCTTTTGCTTTGCCATTGTAGCCCCTCCTTTATTCGTCCATTTTTAAAATAGACATGCTCCGTGAAAATTTCCTTGCACCCTGCCATGGCAAAGGGGCCGGGTGTGTCAGCAACCTTCCACATCATCACTGTCAATGACCAACGCTCTCTATTATATAATATTATACATAGAGATTGCAAGAAAAACTTTTTTCTAAACGTCGATCACACTTTTACTATTATAAATACTATATTCACTAATTGCAAGCATAGAATAAAATTTCTTTTTCATAACTATTAAATAGTGATATAGAAGTCAACAACTTTAGCTTCAAAGATTTGTTTTTAAATATTGAGCTAAGAGAACAACATAAACTAGAGTATCTTATTTCTTGGAACAAAGCAATTAAAAAAAGATTGCAGTTAAGAAAATATTTAACAATCTTTCTTACTCGCATTTATATATGATGAAACTCACTTTCAAAAAATCTACAAAAAAAGAACACCCTGACATGCAGAGTGTTCTTTATATAATGTAATTAAAATTACTTTTGGATTGTAGCTACAACACCAGCGCCTACTGTACGTCCACCTTCACGAATAGAGAACTTAGTTCCTTCTTCGATAGCGATTGGAGCGATAAGTTCAACAGTCATTTCGATGTTGTCACCAGGCATTACCATTTCAACGCCTTCCGGAAGTTGAATGATACCTGTTACGTCAGTTGTACGGAAGTAAAACTGAGGACGGTAGTTTGAGAAGAATGGAGTGTGACGTCCACCTTCTTCTTTAGATAATACATAAACTTCAGCTTTGAACAGTGTGTGTGGAGTGATTGTACCTGGCTTAGCAAGTACTTGACCACGTTGTACTTCATCACGAGAAACCCCACGAAGAAGTGCACCAATGTTATCTCCAGCTTCAGCATAATCAAGAAGCTTACGGAACATTTCTACTCCAGTACAAGTAGTTTGTTTTGGCTCTTCAGTTAAACCGATGATGTCGATAACGTCACCAACGTTTAATTGACCACGCTCAACACGTCCAGTAGCAACTGTTCCACGTCCAGTGATTGAGAATACATCCTCAACTGGCATCATGAATGGTTTTTCTTTATCACGCTCTGGAGTTGGGATGTAATCATCTACAGCAGCCATAAGCTCGATGATTTTCTCTTCGTAGCCTGCATCTCCTTCTAAAGCTTTAAGAGCAGAACCTTGGATAACTGGTACATCGTCACCAGGGAAATCGTATTCAGAAAGAAGGTCACGTACTTCCATCTCTACTAATTCTAATAGTTCTTCGTCATCTACCATGTCACATTTGTTTAAGAATACAACTAGGTAAGGTACACCTACTTGACGAGAAAGAAGGATGTGCTCACGAGTTTGTGGCATTGGACCATCAGCAGCAGATACTACTAAGATACCACCATCCATTTGTGCAGCACCAGTGATCATGTTTTTAACATAGTCAGCATGTCCTGGGCAGTCAACGTGTGCATAGTGACGGTTGTCAGTTTCGTACTCAACGTGTGCAGTTGAGATTGTGATACCACGTTCGCGCTCTTCTGGAGCACCATCGATAGCATCATATGCCATAGCTGTACCTTTACCAGATTTCTTAGCTAATACTGTTGTGATAGCAGCAGTTAAAGTTGTTTTACCATGGTCAACGTGTCCAATTGTACCGATGTTAGCATGGGTCTTGGAACGATCAAATTTTTCTTTTCCCATTTTTCTTTTCCTCCCTTAAATAACAATAAAAATTTTATGGATAAGAAAGGTGTCATATCCCTTTGATAATCACCTTTCCTAGCTTACAATAATTTTTTCTGAGAAACAACTTTTAAACGATATTATTCGCCAGTTTGTTTCTTAATGATTTCTTCAGTAATACTCTTTGGTGTATCTTCATAATGATCGAATGTCATTGTGTATGTTCCACGTCCTTGTGTACGAGAACGAAGAGATGTTGCATATCCGAACATTTCAGCAAGAGGAACCATAGCACGAACTACTTGTGCGTTTCCACGAGCTTCCATACCTTCTACGCGGCCACGACGAGCTGTAACGTCTCCCATTACATCTCCCATGTACTCTTCTGGTACAACAACTTCAACCTTCATAATTGGCTCTAGAAGAACTGGGCTACATTTTGATTTAGCATTTTTTAACGCCATTGAACCAGCGATTTTAAATGCCATTTCATTTGAGTCAACATCATGGTATGAACCATCGAAAAGTCTTGCTTTGATATCAATAACTGGATATCCAGCAATCATTCCATTCTGAAGAGCTTCTTTAATACCAGCTTCTACTGAACCGATGTATTCACGAGGAACAACCCCACCAACAACGCCATTCTCAAATTCATATCCTGCTCCTTCTTCATTAGGAGAGAACTCAACCCAAACGTGTCCATATTGTCCACGTCCACCAGATTGACGTACGAATTTACCTTCAACTTTTGCAGCTGAACGAATTGTCTCACGATATGATACCTGAGGAGCACCTACGTTAGCCTCTACTTTAAACTCACGTTTCATACGGTCAACAATAATGTCTAGGTGAAGTTCACCCATACCTGAGATAATTGTTTGACCAGTTTCTTCGTTTGTTTCAGTACGGAATGTTGGATCTTCTTCTGCAAGTTTAGCTAAAGCCATACCCATTTTATCTTGGTCTGCTTTTGACTTAGGCTCAACAGATAAAGAAATTACTGGTTCCGGGAATTCCATAGATTCTAAGATAACTTCGTTCTTTTCATCACAAAGAGTATCTCCAGTAGTTGTATCTTTAAGACCAACTGCCGCCGCAATATCTCCAGCATATACTTCACCAATCTCTTCACGAGAGTTAGCGTGCATTTGTAAGATACGTCCTACACGCTCACGCTTACCTTTTGAAGAGTTCTTTACGTATGAACCAGAGCTTAAGACACCAGAATATACACGGAAGAAAGTTAATTTTCCTACGTATGGATCTGTCATTACCTTAAACGCTAATGCAGAGAATGGTGCTTCATCACTTGATTCACGTGTTACCTCTTCTTCAGAATCAGGTAAAGTACCTTTAATTGAAGGTACATCTAGTGGTGATGGTAAGTAGTCTAGTACTGCGTCTAGCATTAATTGAACACCTTTGTTCTTAAATGCAGAACCACAGATAACAGGGTAGAACTCAACGTTACAAGTACCTTTACGGATTGCTCCTTTTAGTTCTTCTTTCGTAAGTTCTTCACCTTCTAAGTATTTCATCGTTAACTCTTCATCTAACTCAGCTGCAGCTTCTACTAATTTTTCATGGTACTCTTGAGCAAGCTCTTTGTACTCATCTGGAATCTCTTTAGCATCTGTACGAGTACCAAGATCATCCTCATAGAAATATGCAACCATGTCGATAAGGTCAATGATACCTTCGAATTCATCTTCAGCACCAATTGGTAACTGGATTGGATGAGCATTCGCTTGTAAACGTTCATGCATTGTCTTAACAGAGTACAAGAAATCTGCACCTGTCTTGTCCATTTTATTTACGAATACAACACGAGGAACACCGTAAGTTGTAGCTTGACGCCATACTGTCTCAGTTTGCGGTTCTACTCCTGATTGAGCATCTAATACCGCAACTGCTCCGTCTAATACACGTAAAGAACGTTCTACTTCAACTGTAAAATCTACGTGACCCGGTGTATCGATAATATTGATACGGTGACCTTTCCAAGCAGCTGTTGTCGCAGCAGATGTGATAGTAATACCACGTTCTTGCTCTTGCGCCATCCAGTCCATTTGAGAAGCACCTTCATGTGTTTCACCGATTTTATGAATACGACCAGTGTAGAATAATACACGTTCTGTAGTTGTTGTTTTACCGGCATCAATGTGAGCCATGATGCCGATATTACGCGTATCTTTTAAGGAGAATTCTCTTGCCATAGGGTATTTCTCCTTCCTTCAATAAAAAGATAGTTGTTTTTTTATAGAATAAATCCTACCAACGATAGTGAGCAAACGCTTTGTTTGCTTCTGCCATTTTATGCGTATCTTCACGCTTCTTAACAGCTGCACCAGTATTGTTAGCAGCGTCTAAAATTTCATAAGCTAAACGCTCTTCCATCGTTTTTTCTCCACGATTACGAGCATAGCTTACTAACCAACGAAGTCCTAGTGTAGTACGACGCTCTGGTTTAACTTCAATCGGCACTTGATAGTTAGCACCACCAACACGGCGAGCTTTAACCTCAAGTACAGGCATGATGTTCTTAAGAGCTTGATCAAATACTTCCATAGGGTCGTTTCCACTGCGCTCTTTTACTAATTCAAACGCATTATATAATATCGTTTGAGCTACCCCACGCTTACCATCTACCATGATACGGTTGATTAAACGTGTTACTAGCTTTGACTTATAAATTGGATCTGGTAATACATCACGACGAGTTACAGGTCCTTTACGAGGCATTGTTTCCCCTCCTTTCATCTATTAAACATGTTTTATTATTTCTTTGCTTCTTTCGGACGTTTTGTTCCATATTTAGAACGACCTTGCATACGGTTTTGAACACCTGCAGTATCAAGAGCACCACGAACGATGTGGTAACGTACCCCTGGTAAGTCTTTTACACGTCCACCTCTGATAAGTACTACACTATGCTCCTGAAGATTGTGACCAATCCCTGGAATATATGCAGTTACCTCGATTCCGTTAGTTAAACGTACACGAGCATATTTACGAAGTGCTGAGTTCGGCTTCTTCGGTGTCATTGTACCAACACGAGTACATACCCCACGTTTTTGTGGTGAAGACTGGTTAGTTTGTGACTTGATAAAGCTGTTATAGCCTTTATTTAAAGCTGGTGAATCAGACTTCTGAGTTTTCGCCTTACGTCCTTTACGGATAAGTTGATTAATAGTAGGCATGATATTTCCTCCTTTCCTCTATGAATATTTAAGACCACTGATCCTGGTGGTTCATAAATTTACAAAAGTAAAGTTTTTGCCAAGCAAGTTCGCATCGCGTTGGCAAAAACGTCATTTACTTTGTTAACGTAACAGTGGTTGCTCCTACATCAATTCCTGCAGCTTTTCCAAGCTTCTTCATAGAATCAACGATTGTAATTGGAACGCCTTTTTTCTTAGCAAGGTTTTCAACTTTCAGGATAATCCTTTTGTCTGCATCACTTGCTATAAATACCTCTTTGGCCATTCCATTATCTAGAGCTTTTAATGTTTGCTTTGTACCAATTATAAGGTTCGTAACCTGTGACACTTTTTCATAAGACATTAAGTAATCCTCCAAAGTAACAGGTTTCTCTCAGGCACACTTCGTAATATTATCACCACGAGCAAGTGATGTCAACCTTTTTAAAATATTATTCTTGAGTGACCACATCTTCAATTGTTTCTTCGACGTCTTGCTCTGGTACTTCTTCATCATATTTTGATTTGATATCAATATTACGGTAGCGTTGCATACCTGTTCCTGCTGGTACAAGCTTACCGATGATAACATTTTCTTTAAGTCCAAGCAACTCATCTCTTTTACCTTTAATGGCAGCATCTGTAAGAACTCTTGTTGTCTCTTGGAACGAAGCTGCTGATAGGAACGAGTCTGTTTCTAGAGAAGCCTTCGTAATACCTAGAAGTACTGGACGACCTAATGCTGGATGTTCCCCTTTAACCAATACTTTATGGTTCGCATCATTAAATTGTTGGATCTCGATAAGTGAACCAGGAAGTACGTCTGTTTCACCAGCATCGATAACACGAATTTTACGAAGCATTTGTCTTACCATAACCTCAACGTGTTTATCTCCAATTTCTACCCCTTGCATACGGTATACTTTTTGTACTTCACGAAGCAAGTATTCTTGAACACCATGGATTCCTGTAATACCAAGTAATTCTTTTGGATCGATAGAACCTTCAGTAATCTCTTGTCCTGGGATTACTTCATCATCTAAAACTACTTTTATACGCGCACCGTAAGGGATGGCATACGTCTTCGTTTCCATTTCCCCTTGTACAGTAACTTCACGCTTATCTGCTTCATTGATATTAATGATTTTACCTTCAATTTCAGAAATTACAGCCTGACCTTTTGGATTACGCGCTTCAAATAGTTCCTGGATACGCGGTAACCCTTGAGTAATATCGTCTCCAGCTACACCACCCGTATGGAATGTACGCATCGTTAACTGTGTACCTGGCTCACCAATTGATTGAGCGGCGATAATACCTACAGCTTCCCCTACTTCTACATCGCTTCCTGTAGCAAGGTTTCGACCATAACATTGTTTACAAACTCCATGGCGAGTATCACACGTAAAGACAGAACGAATTGTTACTTCTTCAATTCCAGCTTCAACGATCACTTTCGCTATATCTTCATCTATTAATTCATTTTTCTCAACGATTGTCTCATTTGTTTCTGGGTGACGAATTGTTTTGAACGCAACACGCCCTGTTAGGCGGTCGTATAGATTTTCAATAACTTCTGTTCCCTCTTTAATAGCTGCTACTTCTAGACCACGATCCGTTCCACAATCATCATCACGAACGATAACATCTTGTGCTACGTCAACTAGACGACGAGTTAGGTAGCCAGAATCGGCAGTCTTAAGAGCTGTATCAGCAAGACCTTTACGGGCACCATGCGTAGAGATAAAGTACTCTAATACTGTTAACCCTTCACGGAAACTTGATTTAATTGGAAGCTCGATAATACGTCCAGATGGGTTGGCCATCAGACCACGCATACCAGCTAACTGTGTAAAGTTAGATGCGTTACCACGGGCACCAGAGTCACTCATCATAAAGATTGGGTTTAATTTGTTTAATGAACCCATTAATTTATTTTGAATAACATCCTTTGCTTCACTCCATATAGAGATAACACGGTCATACCGCTCTTCCTCTGTAATTAAACCACGTCTGAACTGTTTTAAGACACGTTCAACCTTCTCTTCTGCCCCTTTGATGATCTCTTTCTTTTCAGCAAGTACTACGATATCAGAAACACCAACTGTGATACCCGCCTTCGTAGAATATCTAAATCCAAGATCTTTCATTCGGTCTAGCATTTTTGAAGTTTCCGTAATTTTGAATTTCTTAAATACTTCCGCAATGACATTTCCTAAGAAGCCTTTTTTGAACGGATTAACTACTTCACGCTCTGCAAAAAGTTCTTTTACATTCGTTGTATTTTCAACAATATATCTTTCTGGTGTTGCTACTTGTAAATTATATGTTGTAGGTTCATTCATGTAAGGGAATGATTCAGGTAAAATTTCGTTAAAAATCAACTTACCTACAGTCGTTAATAACAATTTATCAGACTCTTCTTCAGAGAATGTTGTCTTTCCTAACGACCTAACTGGGATCGCGACTCGGCTATGTAAGTGTACATAACCATTTTGGTATGCAATAAGAGCTTCATTCGTATCTTTAAAGATAGCTCCTTCACCCTTTGCATTTTCACGCTCTAATGTTAGGTAGTAGTTTCCTAATACCATATCCTGTGACGGTGTAACTACAGGCTTACCATCCTTAGGGTTTAAGATATTTTGAGCAGCTAGCATTAAAATGCGAGCCTCTGCTTGAGCCTCGGCTGATAACGGTACGTGAACAGCCATTTGGTCTCCATCAAAGTCAGCGTTATATGCTGTACATACTAATGGATGCAGCTTAATTGCACGACCTTCAACAAGAGTTGGTTCGAATGCTTGGATACCTAGCCTATGAAGAGTCGGTGCACGGTTCAGTAGAACTGGATGCTCTCTAATAACCTCTTCTAGTACGTCCCATACTTCAGGTTGTACACGCTCAACTTTACGCTTCGCACTCTTAATATTGTGTGCTAAGCCTTTACTAACAAGCTCTTTCATAACAAAAGGCTTAAATAGCTCTAACGCCATTTCTTTAGGAAGTCCACACTGATACATCTTCAGTTGAGGTCCTACTACGATAACGGAACGTCCAGAGTAGTCAACACGCTTACCAAGTAAGTTCTGACGGAAACGACCTTGCTTACCTTTTAGCATGTGAGATAACGATTTTAAAGGACGGTTACCCGGACCTGTAACCGGACGACCACGACGACCATTATCAATAAGAGCATCGACAGCTTCCTGTAGCATACGCTTTTCATTTTGAACAATGATATTAGGAGCGCCTAGATCTAATAACCTCTTTAAACGGTTATTACGGTTAATAACACGACGATATAGGTCATTTAAGTCAGACGTCGCAAAACGACCACCATCTAGCTGTACCATCGGACGTAACTCAGGTGGAATAACCGGAAGTACATCAAGAATCATCCACGGTGGCTCATTTCCAGAGTTACGGAACGCTTCAAGCACTTCTAATCGCTTAATCGCACGAGTTCTTCTTTGACCCTGAGCTGTAGTAAGCTCTTCTTTTAATGCCTCTACTTCTTTTTCAAGGTTAATATCTGCTAGAAGCTTCTTAATTGCTTCTGCACCCATCTCTGCTGTGAATGAACGGCCATACTTTTCACGGTATGAACGATATTCTTTTTCAGAAAGAAGCTGTTTCTTCTCTAATGGTGTATCACCTTGATCTGTTACTACGTAAGAAGCAAAATAAATTACTTCCTCTAGTGAACGAGGTGACATATCTAGTACAAGACCCATTCGACTTGGAATTCCTTTGAAATACCAAATGTGAGAAACAGGAGCTGCTAGTTCAATATGACCCATACGCTCACGACGAACTTTGGCTCTCGTTACTTCAACACCACAACGGTCACAAACAACACCTTTATAACGAACACGTTTATACTTTCCGCAATGACATTCCCAGTCCTTCGTTGGACCAAAGATTCTCTCACAGAATAAACCGTCTTTTTCCGGCTTTAATGTACGATAGTTTATCGTTTCTGGTTTCTTAACTTCTCCCCGTGACCATGAACGAATTTTGTTTGGCGATGCAAGGCCAATCTTCATATATTCAAAGTTATTGACATCTATCAAGGGGCTAACCTCCCTTTCGATCTTCAGGTTCTAGAGGGTGCAATAAAAGTAAGGTTGGTAATTATCTAATAAATAAAGATATCTCTTTTTACCCTTCAAGTAACCGATTCCTTACTTTTAAAACACAACATTCTAAGGCTTTCAATAGGATAGTCAGGGAATACCCTGACTACTACTTCATTGATTGTTCCTTATCCATTTATCTCATTTGATTCAACATTTAAATTCAACTTATCATTTGACTGTTCATCTTCATCATCAAGTTCTCTCATCTCGATCTCTTCCTCGTTACTAGAGAGCATCTTAACGTCCATACCAAGACTTTGAAGCTCTTTAATTAGAACTTTAAATGACTCAGGAACACCTGGTTCTGGAACATTTTCACCTTTAACAATTGCTTCATATGTCTTCACACGTCCAACGACGTCATCTGACTTAACAGTAAGGATTTCTTGTAACGTGTATGCTGCACCATAAGCTTCAAGTGCCCAAACCTCCATCTCACCGAAACGCTGCCCACCAAATTGTGCTTTACCACCTAGTGGCTGTTGCGTTACTAATGAGTATGGTCCAGTTGAACGAGCATGTAGCTTATCATCAACCATGTGAGCTAGTTTGATCATGTACATAATCCCAACAGAAACACGGTTATCGAATGGTTCACCTGTACGTCCATCATATAATACGGTTTTCCCGTCTCTAGCCATACCAGCTTCATCTAACGTACCCCATACATCTTCCTCACGTGCTCCATCAAATACCGGTGATGCTACATGAATACCTAGCTTTCTTGCAGCCATACCTAAGTGAAGCTCTAGTACCTGACCGATGTTCATACGAGAAGGCACCCCTAATGGGTTTAACATGATATCAATTGGTGTACCATCCGGTAAGAATGGCATATCTTCTTCTGGCATAATACGAGAAATTACACCTTTGTTACCATGACGACCAGCCATTTTATCGCCTTCATGAATTTTACGTTTTTGTACGATATACACACGTACAAGTTGATTTACACCTGGTGGTAATTCGTCACCGTCTTCTCGGTTGAAGATTTTTACATCAAGAACGATACCGTCTCCACCATGAGGTGCTCTTAATGACGTATCACGTACTTCACGAGCCTTTTCACCGAAAATTGCATGTAAAAGACGTTCTTCTGCTGTTAGTTCCGTAACCCCTTTTGGTGTTACTTTACCAACTAGAATGTCTCCATCTTTTACTTCCGCACCAGTGCGAATGATTCCACGTTCATCTAAATTCTTTAACGCATCTTCCCCAACGTTCGGGATATCACGAGTGATTTCTTCTGGCCCAAGCTTCGTATCACGTGCTTCAGATTCATATTCTTCAATATGAATAGATGTATACACGTCATCCTTTACAAGACGCTCACTAAGAATAATCGCATCCTCGTAGTTATACCCTTCCCATGTCATGAAGCCAACAAGGACGTTACGGCCAAGAGCCATTTCCCCTTGCTCCATTGATGGCCCATCAGCAAGAATTTCACGTTTTTCAACAATGTCACCTTCTGCTACGATCGGACGTTGATTATAACTCGTACCTTGGTTAGAACGAATAAACTTTTGAAGCTTATATTTATCTAAATCACCTTTAACTTCTTTACCATCTACTTCTTCAATACGGCGAACCCATACCTCTCTCGCTGTAACACGTTCAACAACACCAGGATGCTTAGATACAATCGCTGCACCTGAGTCTTTCGCTGAAACATGCTCCATACCAGTACCAACAAGTGGTGCTTCTGGAACAAGAAGAGGAACTGCTTGACGTTGCATGTTCGCTCCCATTAACGCACGGTTCGAGTCATCATTCTCTAAGAACGGGATACACGACGTTGCCGCTGATACAACTTGCTTAGGAGATACGTCCATATAGTCAAGTCGCTCACGTGGAACAACAATGTTCTCCCCTTTGAAACGAGAAATGATGTTCTCATTAACAAATGACCCATCTTCATTAAGTAAGGCATTCGCTTGGGCTACTACATAGTTATCCTCTTCATCTGCAGTTAAGTAATCAATTTGAGCTGTTACTCTTCCTGTTTCAGGGTCAACCCGACGATACGGAGTTTCCATAAAGCCAAATTCATTTACTTTCGCATAAGAAGATAATGAGTTAATTAACCCAATGTTCGGACCCTCTGGCGTTTCAATCGGACACATACGACCATAGTGAGAGTAGTGAACGTCACGTACTTCAAAGCCCGCACGCTCACGAGTCAGACCACCAGGTCCTAATGCCGATAGACGTCGCTTATGAGTTAACTCAGCTAATGGATTTGTTTGGTCCATGAACTGAGAAAGCTGAGAACTACCAAAGAACTCTTTAATAGAAGCAATTACCGGACGAATATTGATTAACGCTTGAGGTGTAATCATATTCGGATCTTGAATTGACATTCTCTCTCGAACAACACGTTCCATTCTCGAAAGCCCAATACGGAATTGGTTTTGAAGCAATTCTCCAACTGAACGAAGGCGACGGTTTCCTAAATGGTCAATATCATCTGTGTCACCGACACCATGAAGTAAATTAAAGAAATAGTTAATCGAAGCAAGGATATCTGAAGGTGTAATATGCTTTACACTTTTTTCGATCAATCCATTACCGATTACTTTAATCGTACGCTCTCCTTCTTGGTCATCAGGAGAATAGATTTCGAATGACTGCATTTCAATATCAGCATCTTCTACTACTCCACCTGATACTCTAGCAGTACGGAATCCAACATCCTTCTCTAAGCTAGGAAGGATACGATCTAGAGTACGACGATCTAAGAGTGTTCCTGATTCTGCAATGATCTCCCCTGTTTCAGGGTCAACAAGAGTTTCTGCTAATCGTTGATTAAATAGACGATTTTTGATATGAAGCTTCTTGTTAATTTTGTAACGACCAACATTTGCTAAGTCATAACGTTTCGGATCAAAGAAACGAGACTCTAATAAACTTTTTGCATTATCTACTGTTGGAGGTTCTCCTGGACGTAGACGCTCATAGATTTCTAATAGCGCTTTATCAGTACCATCTGTATTATCCTTCTCTAGCGTGTTACGCAAGTACTCATCTTCACCAAGAAGATCAACGATTTCTTGGTCCGAACCGAACCCAAGCGCACGCAAAAGAACCGTAACAGGTATCTTCCTAGTACGATCTATTCTCACATAAACGATATCTTTGGCATCTGTTTCCAGCTCTAGCCAAGCCCCACGGTTAGGAATTACAGTTGCTGTAAAACCTTTTTTACCATTTTTGTCAATCTTTTGACTATAGTACACACTTGGTGAACGTACAAGCTGTGAAACAATAACGCGCTCAGCACCATTGATGACGAACGTACCTGTTTCTGTCATTAATGGGAAATCACCCATAAATACTTCTTGCTCTTTCACTTCACCCGTTTCTTTGTTAATTAAACGGACTTTAACACGTAGCGGTGCTGCATATGTAACATCTCGCTCTTTAGATTCATCAACCGAATATTTCGGTTCGCCTAAACTGTAATCAATAAATTCCAATACTAAGTTTCCCGTGAAATCCTGAATCGGGGAAATATCTTGAAACATCTCTCGTAAACCCTCATCAAGAAACCATTGATAAGAAGCAGTCTGAATTTCGATCAAATTAGGAAGTTCAAGAACTTCATTAATTCGAGCGTAGCTTCTTCTTTGGCGGTGGCGTCCATACTGAACTAGTTGACCTGTCAACTGATTCACCCCTCAAACTAGCGATTTATTATATCCATTAAAAGAAAAATCTCACAGCTCATAGATAGTGACTCTTTCGAGAACCCGTCCATGGCTATATAAAAGAAAAAATGGTTTCCAATTTAATAAAAACCATATTTCTCTTACTCTCAATTCGATTATACCAGTATAACCATTTAAATCCATTTTATACAATGAACGACTATTGAATAATTTTAAAATAGTCAGCTAAAATATATAGTTATACGCATTAAATAACAGTACCACAAACACATTGCCGAGTCAATATTTTTTTGCCTTAATTATAAAATAGCCTTTTTTCTTCTCTACTACTTCTACTTCCTGAAACATAGTCTCTAACTTTTCAATTGTTGATGGAGCTCCTTGTTTCTTTTGTATGACAACCCATAACTCTCCTTCAATTTTCAGATGCTCATACGCTTGCTCATAGAGCTCATGAACAACTTGCTTCCCTGCTCGTATCGGTGGGTTTGTCACAATACTTGTAAAGTCATTTTTAGTTATGTTAGAAAGTAAATCACTTTTTTCAATAACTATATTTGTAACCTGATTTGCAGATGCATTTTTCTTCGAGAGCTGTAAAGCTCTTTCATTCACATCGATCATCCACACTGTTCGTTCTTTATCTTCATTCGCTAAAGATATTCCAATTGGACCATAACCACAACCTACATCTAGGATATCTCCTTCTCTTTCAGGAAACGTAAATTTTTCAATCAATAATTTACTCCCAAAGTCTATTTCCTTTTTAGAAAATACACCACTATCAGATGTGAACATAAAGCGTTTACCTCTTAATTCAAAAGGAAATGTATGTTCATTACTTTCCACTGTAGGCTTATCCGTATAATAATGTTCTGACATTCTTCTTCTCCTTCGCTATGCACCTTGTAAGGTAATTCTTTCCTTCATATTGTACATGAATCATCTTTTCGAATCCAATTGCTACTATAATCAAGCTTTTTGAACACAAAAAAAGCTGAATGCAGTTTCCCACATTCAGCTTTATTATATGAAATTACTTAACTTCTACAGAAGCTCCAGCTTCTTCAAGTTTAGCTTTCATTTCTTCAGCTTCGTCTTTAGATACGCCTTCTTTAATTGGAGCAGGAGCGCCATCAACTAAAGCTTTAGCTTCTTTTAAGCCTAGACCCGTGATTTCACGAACCACTTTGATTACGTTGATTTTTGAACCGCCAGCAGACTCAAGAACTACGTCGAATTCAGTTTGCTCAGCAGCACCTGCATCAGCAGCTCCACCAGCAACAGCTACAGGAGCAGCAGCACTTACGCCAAACTCTTCCTCGATAGCTTTTACTAAGTCGTTTAATTCTAAAACTGTCATTTCTTTAACCGCTTCAATGATTTGATCTTTAGTCATTTTAAAATCCTCCTATTTAACTTTAATTAGTTTTTTGTTTGATGTATTACTAAAAAACGAGACGATTATGCACCTTGTTCTTCTTTTTGCTCAGCAACAGCTTTTGTAACCAATGCAAGTCCACGAACTGGAGCTTGAAGTACGTTAGCAAGCATAGAAAGAAGTCCTTCACGTGAAGGAAGCTCAGCTAATGCTTTCACTTCTTCAAGTGATGCTACTTGTCCTTCGATAACACCTGCTTTAATTTCTAAAGCTTCATGCTTCTTAGCAAACTCGTTGATGATTTTCGCTGGCGCGATAACATCATCATTACTGAAAGCAATAGCAGTAGGACCTACTAATTGCTCATTAAGAGCAGATAAATCCGCTTCTTCAGTCGCACGGCGAGTAAGTGAGTTTTTGTATACTTTGAATTCTACTCCTGCTTCACGTAATTGTTTACGAAGCTCAGTCACTTCAGAAACAGTAAGTCCACGGTAGTCTACAACTACAGTAGATTTACTATCACGTAATTTAACAGCGATATCAGAAACAACCTGTTTTTTCTGTTCTAGTACGCTCATTCTAACACCTCCTGTAAGATTATGCATACCGTATCACACCATATAAAAAGCCTCTATGCGAGACATAGAGGCATGAATGTACAAATCCTTCGTGTGTAGTTAACTACAACACTTGAGACGACAAACCTCGGTAGGGAATTAAGCAAATCATGCACCTACTGTCTACGGTATGAGATGGTCTATATATAACTATGCTCTAGAAAAAAACTTCTCTTAAGCACTAATATAGTTTACAATGTTTAGTTTTAAAAGTCAACTACTATTATTTAGAAACGCTAGCAGCGTTAACTTTTACACCAGGTCCCATAGTAGATGAAACAGCTACATTCTTCATGTAAGTACCTTTTGCTGCTGCAGGCTTAACTTTAACTAAAGTTTCGATAATAGTTGTTAAGTTCTCAACAAGTTTGTTTGAATCGAAAGAAACTTTACCGATAGGAGCGTGGATGTTACCAGCTTTATCAACACGGTATTCAACTTTACCAGCCTTAATTTCGTTAACAGCTTTTGTTACTTCAAATGTAACAGTACCAGTTTTAGGGTTAGGCATTAATCCTTTAGGTCCTAATACACGTCCTAATTTACCAACAGAACCCATCATGTCAGGTGTAGCAACGATTACGTCAAAGTCAAACCAACCTTGGCTAATTTTGTTAATGTAATCCTCGTCACCTACATAGTCAGCTCCAGCAGCTTCTGCTTCTTTTGCTTTTTCTCCTTTAGCGAAAACTAGCACACGTTGTGTTTTACCAGTTCCGTTTGGAAGAACAACAGCACCACGAATCTGTTGGTCTGCTTTCTTAGGGTCTACACCTAAACGAACAGCAACTTCTACAGTTTCATCGAACTTTGCAGTAGCTGTCTTTTTAACTAACTCAATCGCTTCTTCAGCTGTATATACAGTTTCACGATTAACTAATTTAATAGCGTCTTGATATTTCTTACCTTTTTTAGCCACTTTCTTTTCCTCCTCAATTGTGGTTTTAGCGGTAGTACCTCCCACTAATAAAGGTTGCGAATCTAAGCGAACTTAGATTAAGGAATAACTCCTTATCTCGCAACCTCCAAACAAAAACTAACGATTAGTCTTCGATAACAATACCCATACTTCTTGCTGTTCCTTCAACCATACGCATTGCAGATTCAACATTAGCAGCGTTTAAGTCAGGCATTTTTGTTTCAGCAATCTCACGTACTTTATCACGCTTAACTGTAGCCACTTTCTTAACGTTAGGCTCACCAGATCCGCTCTCAATACCTGCTGCTTTCTTAAGTAAAACAGCAGCAGGTGGAGTTTTAGTGATAAATGTAAATGAACGGTCTTCAAAAACCGTAATTTCAACTGGGATAATAAGACCAGCTTGGTCTGAAGTACGAGCGTTAAATTCTTTACAGAAACCCATAATATTAACACCAGCTTGTCCTAGTGCAGGCCCAACCGGCGGTGCTGGATTAGCTTTCCCAGCAGGGATTTGTAATTTAACCATTTTAATAACCTTTTTAGCCACGCGACACACCTCCTTAGTCCGTGATGTGGTAACCGGGTAAAAAACCCTCCCACTCAACTCCATGCTATAAATTTTTCATAGCCTGGTCGGTTTACTATATAAACCTTTATCAAACATGAAGATTTTATCACTTTCGAAACCGGATATCAAGTTTTTTTCAAAACTAAATCTTTTCTACTTGTGTAAACTCCAATTCTACAGGCGTTTCACGACCAAACATATTTACATGTACCTTGATCTTACGCTTGTCCATTTGGATCTCTTCAATCGTACCAATGAAGTTAGCAAACGGCCCTTCTGTTACCTTAACAGACTCTTTAATTTCAAAGTCAATGTCAGTTCTAGGCTCGTCAACACCCATTTGTTTCAGAATAGATTCAACTTCTTCTGGTAATAAAGCAGTTGGTTTTGAACCAGCACCAGCTGAACCAACAAATCCAGTCACACCTGGTGTGTTCCTAACAACATACCATGAATCGTCCGTCATAACCATTTCAACTATTACATAACCAGGGAATACTTTCCTTGATACAGTTTTTGACTTACCATTCTTTACTTCAGTTTCTTCTTCTACAGGTACTAAAACACGAAAGATTTTATCCAACATGTCCATAGACTCTACCCTTTTTTCAAGGTTCGCCTTCACTTTATTCTCGTACCCCGAATACGTGTGCACTACATACCAGTTTTTCTCCATACCGATTAGGACTCTACTCGTCCTTCCCTCCTCTATGGATAGACTCTACTTCTATCACTAGATTTAACCTAATAATAGTCGCACCAACCATGAAATTCCATAATCAGCTACTGCAAAAAAGACAGCAATAAAGAAGACTGTCCCAAGTACTACCCATGTATATTTTGTCAACTCTTTACGTGTTGGCCATGAAACTCGCTTCATCTCTTGGACAACTTCTCGTAGGAATTGCCCAATACCTTTTTTTTCATTTTCGCCGCTAGCCATTATTGACACCTCCAGCACCATAAATCTATTGTATTAAGTCTTGTATAAGAAAACAGTTCTTCTCTATACTTGTCCAGTTAAGACAATAAAAGAATAAAAAAAAGAACCGCAACATGTTATTTTGTTTCTTGATGAAGAGTGTGCTTATTACATGTTTTACAAAACTTCTTCGTTTCAATGCGGTCTGAGTCATTTTGGCTATTCTTTTCTGTTGTGTAGTTACGCGACTTACACTCTAGACATGCAAGCACTACTTTCTTCCGCATTGAGCACCTCCAATAATAGGAAAACTTCCACTTACACACCTATTAAATTTATCATAGCGGCTATAGCATGTCAACAAAGGCTTAGACATGTCAACTATTTTCACCTGTTTTTTCTTTTTTTAAACCTAAAGAAGATTCATATATGAAAAAATAGCTCAAAAGTTACTAACTATCCATGCAGCTATAATAGATTATAATTACGTACAATCTATCTTTCGCTAATCAAGATAATTAGACACTTTTGAGCTATCTCTTTTAGATACTTACTCCTTTAAGCTCAACGTAACGCTCAAGCTTTCTCTTCACTCGTTGGAGTGCATTATCGATCGACTTAACGTGGCGATTTAAATCAGCTGAAATTTCTTGATACGAACGTCCGTCTAAATAAAGCATTAACACCTTTTGCTCTAAGTCGCTTAAAATCTCACCCATCTTTAGTTCGATATCATCAAACTCTTCCTGGTTAATAATTAGATCCTCTGGATTTGTCACTTTCGTTCCACAAATAACATCGAGTAATGTTCGATCAGATTCTTCATCATACAGAGGCTTGTCAAGCGAGACATAAGAATTTAATGGAATATGCTTTTGTCTAGTAGCTGTCTTAATCGCAGTAATAATCTGTCTAGTAATACAAAGCTCCGCAAAAGCCTTAAAAGAAGAAAGCTTGTCCCCTTTAAAATCACGAATTGCTTTATAGAGCCCTATCATGCCTTCTTGAACAATGTCTTCATGGTCTGCTCCAATAAGGAAATACGATCTTGATTTAGCACGTACAAAGTTTTTGTATTTGTTAATTAAGTATTCTAGTGCCAAACTCTCTCCTTCACGAACCATTTCTACTAACTTTTCATCTTCTATTTCTCCAAAATTTATTTGAACCGTCTCCTTGAGGTCTATGCTCACGAAAAATCCCTCCGACCTTCACTTTTGTATAATTCTAACAATATTATATAGCACAATTTTTACAAGCGTCAACCGGTCAATGCTCGCCTCGACGCCATCTTTCAAAAGTTTCAGCAATTTCTTTCGTGAGCACTAATTTTGTCGAATTTCTCTTTTTTTTCGTCTTTTCGACAACTTTCGCAATTCCTTTTTTTGTTCCAGAGAGCTCAATCAAAAGCTCCCTCGCAGACTTTCTTAAAGCCCCACTCCCAAAGATTACAGACTGTTCCGCAAAGTCTGATGTAGCGACATGAATTTGTCTATCAATTCTTTTCAATTCAAGAACAAGCTTTTCAATTCTCTCATCTGCTGTCTCGTTCTCTCTTGTATAGATGACTTCAATTCGATGGTTCTTATATTTCTTCCCCACACCAACAACCATATGAGCATCAAAAACGACGTACACCTTGTATCCTGTAAAAGCTTGATACTCTGCTAATTTCTCAACCAATATGTCTCTAGCAAGGGCAAGGTCTTTGTCTTTTAACGCACTCAGATCAGGCCATGCGCCAATAATATTGTAACCGTCAACGAGCAGAATTTCCTTCATATTAGTCGCGTCCTAGTTCATTACGTCTGCGATACACTTCATACATCAGAAGACTTGCTGCAACTGAAGCATTTAAGGACGTAACTTGTCCAACCATTGGGATACGAATTAAGAAATCACATTTTTCCTTTACTAAGCGGCTAATTCCCTTACCTTCACTCCCGATAACAAGCCCTATCGCCATATCAAAAGCAGCTTGACGGTAATCTTGCTTCCCTTTTGCATCAGTACCAGCAAACCACATTCCTTGTTTCTTAAGGTCGTCCATCGTACGAGCGATATTTGTTACTCGAACAACTGGGATGTACTCAATTGCACCGGTAGAGGCTTTCGCTACAGCTTGGGTTAAGCCTACCGCACGACGCTTCGGTATAATTACTCCATGCGCTCCAACGGCATCAGCTGTACGAAGAATCGACCCGAGATTATGAGGGTCTTCAATTTCATCTAAAATAAGGAAAAATGGTTCTTCATTACGATCTCTAGCACGAGTGAATAAGTCTTCCATCTCAGCATATTCATAAGCTGCAATAGAAGCGACAACTCCTTGATGATTATTTGAATCTACTAGCTGATCTAGCTTCTTTTTAGGTACATGCTGAATAAGGACACCATTTTCCTTAGCAAGTTGCGTCACCTTTGTCATTTGCCCCTTTTGCGAACCCTCTGCAATCCATATTTTATTAATGGCATGACCTGACTTTAACGCTTCAATAATGGGGTTTTTCCCTAAAATAAATTCACTGCTCATTTGTCTCCCCCCTTTCTTCAATAATTTCGAACATCTTACGTATGATTTCGTCTACTCTCTCGTATTTATTAGTCAAGTATAGATAACCTAGAATCGCTTCATACGCCGTACTATGACGGTACGTATTATGGTCTGTGTTTTTCGGTATTGTCCCAGACTTTGCATTCCGTCCTCTTAAGATGACGCTTTGTTCCTCATTAGAAAAAAACTCTTCTTCGAGCATCGTTCTTAATACTCGTGCTTGTGCCTTTGCTGACACATAGCGAGTTGCTTCTTGATGAAGCTTTTGAGGTCTAACCTTCCCTAAGGCAATTAGATGATAACGTACATAGGTGTCAAGAATTGAGTCACCCATGTACGCTAATGCAAGCGCATTTAGCTGCGTTACATCTAAATTTGGTTGCTCTAACTTCATCATCATTTTTCCCTCTTCCAACGGACGCCCTGTGGTGTATCCTCTAGGATAATCCCTTGTTCTTTTAACTCATCTCTAATTTGGTCCGCACGTGCAAAATTTCTCTCTTTTCTCGCTTCATTTCGTTCTTCAATAAGAGCATCAATTTCTTCGTCTAATAGCTCTACATCCTCAGTTACTGTGATTCCAAGTACCTCTGCAAACTCATTAAATAAGATAATTAATCCTTCTAATACTTCAGTAGAAGTTTGGCCTTCTCTTAAGTAAACATTCGCCTCTTTTGCCATATCAAACATAATTGCGATTGCATTAGCAGAGTTAAAGTCATCGTTCATTTCAGTGATAAATCCGTTCTTGAATTCCTCTAGCTTCTCGCTCCATTCAGCCTTTGAACCCAGGTTCGCACTTTCATTTAGGCGGTGCTGTAAATTAGAAACTGTTGTTTTTAATCGGTCTAGACCACTCTTGGCACTTTCCAACAACTCAGCATTAAAGTTTATCGGGCTACGGTAGTGAGCCATTAGCATAAAAAATCGTACAACTTCTGCCGGATGTTGTTGAATAATGTCATGTACCAAAACAAAGTTTCCGAGCGATTTCGACATTTTTTCGTTGTCTATTTTAATATAGCCATTATGGAGCCAATAATTAGCCATTTTTTTACCTGTTAACGCTTCTGATTGAGCAATTTCATTTTCATGATGTGGGAACGCCAGGTCTTGACCACCAGCATGAATGTCAATTGTATCTCCTAAATATTTTTTTACCATCGCTGAACATTCAATATGCCAACCTGGTCTTCCTTGGCCCCAAGGACTATCCCAAGAAATTTCTCCTTCTTTAGCTGCTTTCCAAAGAACAAAATCAAGAGGGTCTTCTTTTTTCTGTCCCACTTCGATTCTAGCTCCTAGCTGTAAATCATCAATTGATTGGTCAGATAACTGTCCGTAAGTAGGAAACGCTCTTGTTTTGAAATACACATCGCCATTTGATTCATAAGCAAAGCCTTTTTCTATTAGCTTTTCTACAAATTCAATAATTTCCGGCATCGTTTCTGTTACCCTTGGATGATGATCCGCTTTTTTTACACCTAGTGCACATGTGTCTTCGTGGTATGCATGAATAAAGCGTTCAGCAATTGTAGGAACATCTTCTCCCAATTCTTTAGCTGCTTTAATAAGTTTGTCATCAACATCTGTAAAATTAGAAATAAACGTAACATCATAGCCACGGTATTCTAAATAACGACGAACCATATCAAACACGATTGCAGGGCGTGCATTCCCTATATGAATGTAGTTATATACTGTTGGACCACATACATATATTTTTACTTTTCCTTCTTCGATCGGTGTAAAAGGTTCTTTTTTTCTTGAGAGAGTATTATATAAGTGGATTGCCATAGACATTTCCAACTCCTTTATATCATCATATTAATTAATCTATTCTATTCTTCCTTACTGTTGACATCAATTGCTACGTTCTTCTCGAAGCTTTTCAATTTCTTTTTCTAACTCACGGAATTTATCCGAAATAGGGTCAGGCAGAGTGTGATGGTCAAGACTCCCTTTCACTTTCACCCCATCTTGCATTACAATTTTCCCTGGTATACCAACTACTGTTGAGTTCGCTGGCACTGGCTTTAATACGACCGAGTTTGCACCGATACGAGAATTCTCTCCAATTGTAAAAGAACCTAACACTTTAGCACCTGATGCAATTAATACATTATCCTCTATTGTGGGATGACGCTTTCCTTTTTCTTTTCCTGTTCCCCCTAAAGTTACACCTTGATAAATCGTTACATTATCACCAATCTCACATGTTTCTCCAATAACTACACCCATACCGTGGTCAATAAATAAACGTTGACCAATTTTCGCACCTGGATGTATTTCAATTCCAGTAAAAAATCGACTAATTTGTGAGATTGCCCGGGCAAAAAAATAAAGTTTCATTTTCCAAAACCAGTGTGCTAATCTGTGATTCCAAATCGCATGAACACCCGAATATGTAAATACCACCTCGACACGACTTCTCGCAGCTGGGTCTTGATCAAATACTACATCAATATCGTTCAATAATGTCTTCCACATCGTTGTCACAACCTCTCCCATCTAATCTAGAAGCAATGTTTAAGTCATTGCCTTTCTTGAATATAACGCAAAAACGCCCCTGTGCCATTTATAGCACAGAGACGTTTTTAACGCGGTTCCACTCTGTTTAAGAAAACATACTCGTTTTCTTCTCTCAAACTGGGTAACGGACCTAACCGCTCTTACCTACTACTATTTCAATAAGAGGCTCCAAGGGGCAATTTCAAAGACGTTTCTTAAATCACTCTCAGCCTAGGTGATTCTCTCTTTGAAGAAACTGTCATCTACTTTTCCTTGTCAACGCTTTTTCTATTTAATTTATCAATGATTGAACACGACTTAGTACCGCTTCCTTACCTAGTAGCTCTAATGTATCTGGTAAGTCGCGACCATGAGTTTGGCCTGTTGTTGCTACACGTATTGGCATAAATAACTTTTTACCTTTATGTCCTGTTGCTTTTTGTGTTGCTTTCATTGCTTGCTTAAGGGCGTCTGCCTTAAACCCTTCTAGTTGCTCAACTTCTGTTAAAAAGTGGGCAAGAACTTCTGACACTTGCTCTTCAGCAAGAACGTCCTTTGCTTCCCCATTATACTCAATTGTATCCTTAAAAAACAACTCTGATAACTCAACTATTTCAGCACCATATTGCATTTGCTCTTGATATAAACCAATTAGCTTTTTCGCCCACTCTTTTTGTTCCTCATTCATATCTTCAGGTAGTTTACCTGCTTTGACAAGGTGAGGAAGAGCTAAGTTTACGACGATATCTAAATCGGCTTCTTTTATATATTGATTGTTCATCCAAGCTAGCTTTTCTGTATCAAAAACGGCTGGTGCTTTTGCTACTCTCTCGAGGTTAAATTGTTCTTCTAGCTGTTGTAAAGAGAAAATCTCTTCCTCTCCAACCGGAGACCAACCAAGTAACGCTAGAAAATTAACAATCGCCTCTGGCATGTACCCAAGATCTTTATACTGCTCAACAAACTGAATAATAGATTCATCACGCTTACTCATCTTTTGACGGTCAGGGTTAAGAATTAGCGATGCATGAGCAAACTTTGGTACGTCCCAGCCAAAAGCTTTATACAACAATGCTTGTCGAGGAGTATTTGATAAATGCTCTTCTCCGCGGATAACATGAGAAATTTTCATTAAGTGATCATCCACAACTACTGCAAAATTGTACATTGGAATTCCATCTTTTCTTGCTATAACAAAATCACCAATGCCATCAGTTTCAAAAGTAACTGTACCTCGAACAGCATCATCAATAACAACATTTTGTCCTTCTTCTACCAAGAATCGAACAACCGGCTTTAAACCTTTTGCTTCGTATTCTTTTCTCTGCTCTTCCGTTAAATTGCGGTCTCTTCCACTATACTTAGGCGTTTCCCCACGTGCCATTTGCGCTTCACGCTCTGCCTCAAGCTCACTTTCAGTCATGTAGCAATAGTAAGCTTTTCCACTATCAATCAACTGTTGAAGATATTCCTTGTATATTTCAAGACGCTCCATACAGCTATAAGGGCCATACTCTCCACCAATATCAGTGCTCTCGTCCCAATTAAAGCCTAGCCATTTCATGCTATCCATTAATTTTTCCTGTGCAGTTTCAACATTGCGGGCTTGGTCTGTATCTTCAATACGTAAAATGAACTTTCCACCTTGATTACGTGCAAATAAATAATTAAAAAGGGCAGAACGAGCCCCGCCAATATGTAAATGTCCTGTTGGACTAGGTGCAAAACGAACTCTTACTTCATTTGACATCTAGTGACACCTTCCATTCTATAATTTTATTTTTGCGTTCCAAATGTACTGCTACTATTTTAGCACCAGGGAGGGAAAATGCAATTATGAATTCATAATTATGAGTTATGGATGAAAAGCTAATAATAATTGTTAATTCTGGTTAACTCATTAACCATTTTTTCTAAGATTTAAATTTATAAATCATAATTCATAACTTATAATTTTTCTAAAAGAACCACTGCTTGCGACGCAATTCCTTCTTGTCTGCCTGTAAAGCCAAGCTTTTCTGTCGTTGTTGCTTTTACATTTACTTGTTCTACAGATGCTTCTAAAAGCTCGGCAATTCTTTTTCTCATTGGCTCAATATGCGGAGCCATTTTCGGCTTTTGGGCAATAATTGTACAATCGATATTTCCTAGCTTATACCCTTTCTTCTTTACGATTTCCCATACATGAGTAAGAAGCTTGGCTGAATCAGCATCTTTAAATGCTGGGTCCGTATCGGGGAAGTGCTTTCCTATATCACCTTCACCGATAGCACCAAGACAAGCATCTGCAATTGTATGTAGTAATACATCTGCATCAGAGTGTCCTAATAACCCTTTCTCATAATCAATTTCAATCCCACCTATTATTAACGGCCTGTCCTCCACTAATTGGTGAACATCAAATCCTTGTCCAATTCTTATCATTAGGTTTCTCCCCATTTCGATTGTAATATGGCTTCGGCAAACAAGAGATCCTCCGGCGTTGTCAGTTTCATATTTAAGTAATCACCCTGTACGATTGACACCTTCTTACCCATTCGCTCCACTAAACTAGCATCATCAGTTCCTAAATAGTTCTCTTCCATTGCTTCTTTATGTGCTTGTTTCACTAGAGATAATTGAAAAGCCTGTGGTGTTTGAACTGCCCATAGACTTGAACGATCAACTGTATTAACCACCTGTTTATCTTTCCCTAGCTTTACTGTATCTTTTACTGGTACGGCGATAATTGCTGCACCGTCCTTACTAGTTACTTGAACTAATTCATGAATATGCTCTTTGCGAATAAAAGGTCTTGCTCCATCATGAATAAGGACGATTTCGTCTTCGTCTGTTAAAGCACTCAATCCTTTAGACACACTAAATTGACGCTCTGATCCTCCAGATACTATTGAGTCGATTTTTGTTAAGCAATGTTTTTCAACTAACTCTTTCATAACTTCAACCTCATCACTATTTGCTACAAGTACCACTTTACTACACAATGGATCCTCTTCAAAAACTAATAGTGTATGTATAATCACAGGCTTCCCTGCAAGGCTAATAAATTGTTTGTTCTTTCCTGCTTTCATCCTCTTCCCCTGGCCTGCAGCAGGGATAACAACCGAATACAGCATGATATCACCATTTTCAATTTCATAATCAAAAGGCTACCACCAACCTCAATGAAGTTGAGATTGGTACCAGCCTTTGGTACTTACTTATTATAGAAAACTCTTTACCGGCATGCAATGTTCACTTATAATGCCTTTTCTAAAAGCTTAGGTTTAGCAAAAATCATTCGACCTGCACTCGTTTGAAGTACACTAGTAACAATGACATCAATTGTCTTTCCGATATAATCTCGACCACCTTCAACAACGATCATTGT
The DNA here is from genome assembly GCF_002335805.1 of Bacillus sp. FJAT-45350. Taxonomy (NCBI): domain Bacteria; kingdom Bacillati; phylum Bacillota; class Bacilli; order Caryophanales; family Bacillaceae; genus Bacillus; species Bacillus sp. FJAT-45350. Next base: position 3,249,774 of record NZ_NISU01000001.1, read on the forward strand.
TCCATCATCTAAATAAGCAACACCTTGATTATGCTCCTTACCATCTTTAATTACTTGGATATTAAGCTCTTCCCCGGGTAATACAACCGGTTTTACGGCATTTGCTAAATCATTAATATTTAGAACCGGAACACCTTGTAATTCACATACTTTGTTAAGGTTAAAGTCATTTGTCACAACAACACCTATAATAACTTTTGCGAGTTTTACTAGCTTACTATCGACTTCTTGTATTTCTTCAAAGTCACCTTCATAAATTTCAACTTTAATCGGTAACTCCTTTTGGATTTTATTCAAAATATCTAAGCCTCTACGACCACGATTTCTCTTTAGAACATCAGAAGAATCTGCTATATGTTGAAGTTCTTCAAGGACGAACTCTGGAATAATTAACGTACCTTCTAAAAATCCTGTCTTACAAATATCTGCAATACGCCCATCAATAATAACACTCGTATCTAAAATTTTGTTTCGAACACCTTGCTTCAGCAGCATATCCATTTCAGCATCAGTTTCTTTTTTCTTACCAAGTCGATTTGTAATAGAAAATAAATTAATTAGTTCATCACGCTTTTTAAAGCCAATTTGGAAACCAAAGTATCCTAAAAAGAATGTAATGAAAATTGGTAGGACTGAACTTACAACAGGTATATTTATCGTATTTAGAGGAATCCCTATTAAGAAAGCGACGATAAGACCAAATATTAGCCCCATTGTACCGAAAAGAACATCTGTGACAGGTGCCTTAACAATTGCTTCCTCCAATAACCGCATCGCACCGACGATATAGTCAGCCAGCCAAAAAGTAGTAAGATATAAGATAATTGCACCATAAACTGCTCCCGCATATGAATTTGTGAGCCATGCAGGTATTTGACCCATATTTAGTAGATGAATAAGGTCTGGTATAAATATAAATCCAAGGGTTCCACCAACTAAGATAAAAAACAGTTGAACGATCCGTTTCAGCATCTACTTGTCACCTCCTTTTATTTATTATAGACAATTCTCCTTATTTGAAACCTAGCAAACTAAATTTCACATAAAATCACAAAATTAACACTATTGCTATGATCTAAACGTAACAAAAATGTTCGCTTTTGTCAATTAACAAAACATTCAATTCTACATTATATATAACAATAAAGTCAAGAAGTTATTTTTATAAACCAATTAAATATGTCGGTCAATAAATAATTGCTCTTGAATTCGGTTTAAGCCTTCTTTAATCATCTTTGCTCTCGCTTCCCCTATTCCATCTACTTCATCTAACTCTCCAATAGAAGCAACCATAATTTTACTTAAATCCCCATATTCTTTGATTAAATTTTCAATTACGATAGGTGGCAATCGTGGGATTTTATGCAATATTCGGTACCCCTTTGGACTAACTGTATACTCCTGAACATTAATGGTCTTTGAATACCCAAGTAGCTTCACAATGACATTATCATCTAATAGTGCCTCATTTGACAGCTTAGTTAGCTCTCGTAATGTCTCAAAACCATCCTGTTCCTTATTTTTTACATAGTCTTTAATTAATAGAGCAGCATCCTTCTCTACATTAGATACTAGTTCATTTAACTGCATCGTAATCAAGCGCCCTTCACTACCTAGCTCATTGACATAGTTAAGAATTTCATTTTTTATTCGTAACACCATTTGTATACGATGAATTACTTGTGAAACTTCATGGAAAGTCACCAGTTCCTCAAATTCTAATGCCCCTAAGTTGGTAATTCCTTGGTCTAGAACTGATTTATATTTTTCTAACGTTTGAATTGCTTGATTTGCTTTTGTTAAAATGACCCCAATATCCTTTAATGAGTACCGATGTTCCCCTTGATATAATGTAATAACATGGCGTCTTTGAGATATTGAAATAACTAAATTTCTCGTCTGTTTTGCTACCCGCTCTGCTGTCCGGTGGCGAATTCCTGTCTCATTCGACTCAATAAAATTGTTAGGTACAAGCTGAGTATTTGCATATAAAATACGCTTTCCATCCTCACTTAAGATAATTGCACCATCCATCTTTGCTAACTCATATAAGTAGGCGGGTGAGAACTCACAATTGATGAAGAAGCCACCGTCTACGATGTTCATCATTTCATTATTGTAACCAAGTACGATTAGACCACCTGTTTTTGCTCTTAGAACATTGTCTATACCATCACGCAATGGTGTACCAGGCGCAACTAGTTGTAACACTTCTGATATAAAAGAATTTTGATTTCGGTCTTCCATCGTTACCTATCCCCCTAATACAACATCTAGCGCATCCTCAACTGAAGAAACACCAACAACCTTAATTCCCTTAGGAACCGTCCAGCCACCTATATTTTTCTCAGGTAGGATGACACGTTTAAATCCTAACTTTGCTGCTTCATTAACTCTTTGTTCAATTCTAGACACCCGACGCACTTCTCCTGTTAACCCAATCTCACCTATGACCACATCAGTAGGGTTTGTCATTTGGTTTCGGAAGCTCGATGCAATGCTAATAGCGATAGCTAAATCAATTGCAGGCTCATCAAGGCGAACACCACCTGCTACATTAAGATATGCATCTTGTGTTTGTAGCAATAATCCAACGCGCTTTTCTAATACCGCCATTAATAAAGAAACACGATTATGATCTACTCCCGTTGCCATTCGTCTCGGGTTCCCAAAACTCGTCGGTGATACTAATGCTTGGAGCTCTACTAGAACTGGCCTAGTTCCTTCCATAGACGCAACGACAATTGAACCTGCCACACCTTGTGACCTTTCTTCTAAGAAAATTTCAGATGGATTTGTTACTTCTTCTAGTCCAACCTCTTTCATCTCAAAAATACCGATTTCATTAGTCGAACCAAAACGATTTTTTACCGCACGTAAGATACGATACGTATGATGACGTTCTCCTTCAAAATAGAGAACGGAATCTACCATATGCTCTAAAAGTCGAGGTCCAGCAATTGAACCTTGCTTGGTCACATGACCTACGATAAAAATAGCGATTCCTTTTGTCTTGGCAATTTTCATTAATGCAGCTGTACACTCCCTTACTTGAGATACACTTCCAGGTGCTGATGTAACCTCTGCTTGATATACAGTTTGAATCGAGTCAATGATGACAAGCATTGGGTTAATTTCCTCAATCGCTTTATCAATATAATCCAAATCTGTTTCAGCTAATACAAATAGTTCATCTACAACAACATCAAGCCTGTCAGCCCTTATTTTTGTTTGTTTTACTGATTCTTCACCTGAAATATATAGAACTCTGTGTTTGTTACGCGCTAGTTGAGCAGATACCTGTAATAAGAGTGTAGATTTCCCAATACCTGGGTCCCCACCAACTAATACAAGAGAACCTGGTACAACCCCTCCACCGAGAACACGGTTCAATTCAACCATATTTGTATTAATTCGTTCTTCCGTATCACTTGTTACAGTCGTAATCATTTGAGCCTTCTTATCTGAACTACTAGATGTTACAAAGCTTCGACTACGAGGATTCGTATCAACAAGCTCCTCTACCATGGAACTCCAGCTTTGGCAACCAGGACACTTTCCCATCCATTTCGTTGATTCATACCCACATTCTTGGCAGATAAACTTTGTTTTTTTCTTTGCCATCTCCATACCCCACTTTAGCCAATCTATTTACTATAATCTTAGCACAAGTTTCTTCTAGAGCGTGTGGAAAAGCTGGCTATATGGAAGTCTTATTATCTATACTATGGAGAAAAACCGGAGGATTATTACAATCCCCCGGTTAAAATGTTAAACTTGTGCATTTTCTTTTGAATGGACAACCAGTTCTCCATCTTCTACATCAATAATTGCCTTTTTCCCTTTGCTAATTGACCCTTTAAGAAGCTCTTCTGACAAACGGTCCTCTACTTGCTTTTGTAATGCACGACGTAGTGGTCTTGCTCCATACTCTGGATCAAAGCCTTCATCAGAGATTTTATCCTTCGCTGCTTCTGTCAGTTCAAGGTCAATTCCTTGTTCAGCCAAACGCTTTTTCAATTGTTCTGCCATTAATGTAATAATTTCACGAATATGTTTCTTTTCAAGTGAATGGAAAACAACAATTTCATCAATACGGTTTAAGAACTCTGGACGGAAGCTTCTTTTTAGCTCACCCATAACTTTATCTTTCATATCTCTATGTTCTTGACCCTCACTATCAGTTGTGAAGCCCATGAATTTATTACGTTTTAATTCACTTGCACCAACATTCGATGTCATGATGATAGCTGTATTTCTAAAGTCAACTGTACGTCCTTTAGAATCTGTCAATCGACCATCCTCAAGCACTTGTAAAAGAATATTAAATACCTCTGGATGTGCCTTTTCAATCTCATCTAGCAGTATTACTGAGTATGGATTTCGGCGTACCTTCTCAGTTAATTGTCCGCCATCTTCATGCCCTACATATCCTGGAGGAGAACCAACTAATCTACTTGTTGCATGCTTTTCCATATACTCAGACATATCAACGCGAATAAACGCTTCTTCGTCGCCAAAGAGTGTCTCTGCCACTGCACGAGCTAACTCTGTTTTACCTACCCCTGTTGGTCCTAAGAAAATGAATGAACCGATTGGTCGTTTAGGGTCCTTTAAGCCAGCACGAGCACGACGTACTGCCTTAGAAATTGATTTAACTGCCTCTTCTTGACCAATAACTCTTTGATGAAGAATCTCTTCCATCTTAAGTAGTCTCTCTGTTTCTTCTTCTGCTAATTTAGAAACAGGAATACCAGTCCAGATAGCTACTACTTGAGCAACATCTTCAACAGAAACCTCAATATTCTCCTGACCTTGTTTTTCCTTCCATGCGTTTTTCATTGTTTCTAATTCTTCACGTAATCTTTGTTCCGTATCACGTAATGATGCTGCCTTTTCAAACTCTTGACTTTGGACTGCGGCATCCTTTTCTTTTCTTGTTTCTTCTAATCTTTGTTCTAGCTCTTTTAAATTTGGTGGAGCAGTATATGAACGTAAACGCACTTTTGAACCTGCTTCATCAATTAAGTCAATCGCTTTGTCAGGTAAGAAACGGTCTGAAATATAGCGATCTGATAATTTTACAGCCTCTTCAATCGCCGCATCTGTAATTTTTACACGATGATGCGCTTCATAACGATCTCGTAATCCTTTTAAAATTTGAATAGATTCATCTAAAGTTGGCTCATTAACTCTAATTGGTTGAAAGCGTCTCTCAAGAGCTGCATCCTTTTCAATATACTTACGGTACTCATCAATAGTAGTCGCACCAATACACTGTAACTCCCCACGAGCTAAAGATGGTTTTAAAATGTTTGATGCGTCAATTGCTCCTTCTGCACCACCAGCACCTATCAATGTGTGTAATTCATCAATAAATAGAATGACATTACCAGCTTGACGAATTTCATCCATAACTTTTTTCAATCTATCTTCAAATTCACCACGATACTTTGTTCCTGCTACAACTGTACCCATATCTAGTGTCATAACACGCTTGTTACGTAACGTTTCAGGTACTTCATTTGACACAATTGCTAGAGCAAGACCTTCTGCTACTGCAGTTTTACCAACACCAGGCTCACCGATAAGTACAGGATTATTCTTTGTACGACGGCTTAATACTTGAATAACACGTTCAATTTCTTTACTTCTTCCAATAACAGGGTCTAGACCTTCTTCTTTTGCAATAGCCGTTAAATCTCTCGCTAAGCTATCTAGCGTAGGAGTGTTTGCATGTGTAGCACTACCTCCTGATTGTTGACTACCACTTGTAGCTTCATTGCTTCCTAACAATTGTAAAACTTGTTGTCTAGCCTTATTTAAACTAACACCAAGATTATTTAATACACGAGCTGCAACACCTTCTCCTTCTCTAATTAGACCTAAAAGGATGTGTTCAGTTCCGACATAAGAATGTCCTAATTTTCTCGCTTCATCCATTGAAAGTTCAATCACTTTCTTTGCTCTTGGTGTATAATGAATTGTCTTAGAACCTTCTTGACCAGTTCCAATCAGAGTTTCTACTTCCTTTTGGATTTTCTCTGAACCTAAACCTAATGCTTGAAGAGCCTTAGCAGCAATACCTTCCCCTTCTCTAATTAACCCCAGTAAAATATGCTCTGTTCCAATATTGCTATGTCCTAAACGAATTGCTTCCTCTTGCGCTAGAGCAAGTACCTTTTGTGCGCGTTCTGTAAATCTTCCAAACATCATAGTCTCTCCACCTCCATAATTTAGTTCTACGAATTTTCTTCTAGCCTTAAGCGCTCTCTAATAAGAGCAGCCCTTCGTTCATCTCTTTGATCAGGAGATAACGTCTCTCCAGCAAATTGCTGTAAAAAGGCTGGTTGAGTCAATATCATTAATTCATTAAGAATATTACCTGAAATTCCATTTATCAAACCAAGGTCAATACCTAGGCGTACTTCTGATAATCGCTGAGTCGCTTCCTTTGATTCAATCACACGACTATATGCTAGTATCCCGTAGGAGCGATAGACTCTATCTTCTAACTGTAGTTTTGATGATTGCATGAGAAGCTTTCTAGCAGATCGTTCTTGTTGTACTAATTGAAGAACAACCCCTCGTAAATCCTCAACAATGTCTTCCTCAGACTTACCTAGCGTGATTTGGTTTGATATTTGGAAGAGGTTACCTAAAGCTTCGCTACCTTCTCCATAAATTCCTCTAACAACTAAGCCTAATTGATTAATAGCCGGTAAAATTCTATTTAACTGTTGGGTCATAGCTAACGCTGGTAAATGCATCATAACTGATGCTCGTAAACCAGTGCCTACATTCGTAGGACAACTTGTTAAATACCCTCTTTTTTCATCAAAGGCATAAGTAAGTTTTTCTTCAATCCAATCGTCAATTCCTCCAGCTAATTCTAGCCCTTCAATAAGTTGAAATCCTGAAAATATACATTGAATCCGCAGATGGTCTTCCTCATTAATCATAATGCTAACTGACTCTTCACCACTTAAAAGAACAGCTCCATGCTTTGACTCATCTGCTAAGTGAGGACTAATCAAATGCTTTTCAACTAGGACTCGCTTTTCATTTGGCTTCATTTCATCCATATGAAGTAGCTCTAGCTCCCCAACTGAACCATAGTCACCTACTACCCTGCTTGAAATATGTTCTACTAACCCTTTTGACTCATCCATTGTTGCTATTAGAGGGAATGTATAATCTTTAAGGTTCCTAGCTAATCTTATTCGACTACTCAATACAATATCCGAATCTGGCCCATCTTTTTTCATCCAAGGGCTAATCGCTTCACTAATAAATCGTTCAAGTGACACGGTCTACCCCTCCCCTTGGTTTTCTTCTAATGATCGTTCTAATGATCTAATTTGGTCACGTATAATTGCTGCTTCTTCAAATTCTTCCTGCTCTATATTTGCTTTCATTTCTTCTTTTAATTGATTAATTTGCTTCCTAACTTGAATACTTCCACCAATTCTTTTTGGTATCTTACCAGCGTGGGTTTGATTTCCGCTGTGTACTCTCTTCAGAATTGGATTTATTTTACTACTAAACGTTTGATAACAGTGCGCACACCCAAATCTTCCCGTTCTTGCAAATTGCTCGTAAGTCATTTTACACTTTTCACAACTCACATTTTGTGGAGCTTTTATCGTTGATGATTGCCCTTGTGAGCTTGGATCAAAATTCAATAATCCAGATAATAAATGGTGAATTGAAAAACTATTTGTTCCCGGGAAATGTTCCCCCTTTTCTTTTGCACAATGCTCACAAATATGAAACTCAGTTTTCTCACCATTAATTATTTTTGTAAAGTGCAATGTTGCTGGCCTCTGATTACATTCTTGGCATATCATCGCTTACCACCTCATTTCAATCTAAGTTTTTGTATTTTAAGGTTTGAAGCATTGATTTTAATAAATTTGCCCTTATTTGATCACGATGTTCGGTTGTTGTTTGAAATATCGTTCGATCAATTGCCGCAAGCATTAATTTTGCTTCTCTCTTTGAAATTGCTTCTTCCTCATACAATCTAGCAACTATACTTTCACCATATGATTGACTAATTTGACTATTAATTAGATTTAACATCTGATCAAAGAGGGCAGCATCATCATTTGCTTTAACTTTAATAATTCGAATATATCCTCCCCCACCTCGTTTACTTTCAACAAGGTACCCCTTTTCTATTGTAAATCTAGTACTGATTACATAATTTATTTGAGAAGGAACACATTGAAAGCGATGGGCTATTTCACTTCTTTTAATTTCAATTAAATCTTCTTCGCTTTTTGTGAGGATTGATTTTAAGTAACTTTCAATAATGTCTGAGACATTCCTCATTAGTGAACCTCCTTCCCCTCTGACTTTGACTATATTTGACTATAACTATATTATAATGAAATCTTTTCTTAGTTGCAATACATAACTCAGTATAGCCAGATTCAACAAAATCATTCGAGTAATCTCTAATTAAGAGGTTCATTAATGACTAGTTCAAGAAAACTTACTTTTTTCCTTTAATAATCGTTCTACATTTTATATATGCTTTATGTAAACAATGGTCAATAGAAGATGAAAATTTACTATTTTTTATCTGATATGTCGAATGGTTTCATACATAAGGTAAACATGCCATTATTCATTATTACCCAATAAGTCTATGAAGTAACACTATTTAACTCAAAAAATTTCTATCGTTTTTTTCTGTAAATTTTTAAATTTTCATATTATAACTTCGCTTTTCATACAAATTGCATACCAATAGCAAATTGTTATAAGGCTAGCTAACAACGTCAAATATAAGGTTTTGCACAATGATAAAAAGACATTCATCTCGCAGAGGGACATGTTGTCCCAGCTACACAGATTGTCGTATCCATTGGCTTATTTAATGAAATTGCTGTCGCCTCTTCTAGTCAAACGCTCTTCAGCTCGTGCTTATTCCACAAAAAAAGGCACCCTTATAAAAGGATGCTTTACATTTACCTAGCAACGTCCTGGCTCATACCTTTTCTTCTACGGGGATGGCAGATCATTATGTTTAAGCTATGATGTTTTTCATGTTGTTTTACGAAGAAAAGGTATTCGTCTCGCAGGGAGACATGTAGTTATTGTATGAAGTCTTTCACGATGCATCCATCGGCTTATTCAATGAAGATGTTGACTCTTCGAGCCAATCGCTCTTCAGCTTTGTGCTTCATCAACGAAAAAAAGCATCCTTATAAAAGGATGCTTTACATTTACCTAGCAACGTCCTACTCTCGCAGGGGGAAGCCCCCAACTACCATCGGCGCTGAAGAGCTTAACTTCCGTGTTCGGCATGGGAACGGGTGTGGCCTCTTCGCCATCATCACTAGATTCTCTGAGAGTTGTTCTCTCAAAACTAGATAGTGTTATATATGCAGGTCGTCGAATTCATTTCAACCTTAGAAAATTGGATAAGCCCTCGACCGATTAGTATCTCTCAGCTCCACATGTCACCATGCTTCCACCCGAGACCTATCAACCTCATCATCTCTAAGGGGTCTTACTTACTTAACGTAATGGGAAATCTCATCTTGAGGGGGGCTTCATGCTTAGATGCTTTCAGCACTTATCCCGTCCACACGTAGCTACCCAGCTATGCTCCTGGCGGAACAACTGGTACACCAGCGGTGTGTCCATCCCGGTCCTCTCGTACTAAGGACAGCTCCTCTCAAATTTCCTACGCCCGCGACGGATAGGGACCGAACTGTCTCACGACGTTCTGAACCCAGCTCGCGTACCGCTTTAATGGGCGAACAGCCCAACCCTTGGGACCTACTTCAGCCCCAGGATGCGATGAGCCGACATCGAGGTGCCAAACCTCCCCGTCGATGTGGACTCTTGGGGGAGATAAGCCTGTTATCCCCAGGGTAGCTTTTATCCGTTGAGCGATGGCCCTTCCATGCGGAACCACCGGATCACTAAGCCCGACTTTCGTCCCTGCTCGACTTGTAGGTCTCGCAGTCAAGCTCCCTTATGCCTTTGCACTCTACGAATGATTTCCAACCATTCTGAGGGAACCTTTGGGCGCCTCCGTTACTGTTTAGGAGGCGACCGCCCCAGTCAAACTGCCCACCTGACACTGTCCCCGAACCGGATCACGGTCCTAGGTTAGAATTTCAATACAGTCAGGGTAGTATCCCACCGACGCCTCCACCGAAGCTTGCGCTCCGGTTTCCAAGGCTCCTACCTATCCTGTACAAACTGTACCAAAATCCAATATCAAGCTACAGTAAAGCTCCATGGGGTCTTTCCGTCCTGTCGCGGGTAACCTGCATCTTCACAGGTAATATAATTTCACCGGGTCTCTCGTTGAGACAGTATCCAAGTCGTTACACCATTCGTGCGGGTCGGAACTTACCCGACAAGGAATTTCGCTACCTTAGGACCGTTATAGTTACGGCCGCCGTTTACTGGGGCTTCAATTCAAAGCTTCTCCCGAAGGATAACCTCTCCTCTTAACCTTCCAGCACCGGGCAGGTGTCAGCCCCTATACTTCGCCTTGCGGCTTCGCAGAGACCTGTGTTTTTGCTAAACAGTCGCTTGGATCTTTTCACTGCGGCTCTCTCGGGCTTGCACCCTAACAGAGCACCCCTTCTCCCGAAGTTACGGGGTCATTTTGCCGAGTTCCTTAACGAGAGTTCTCCCGAGCGTCTTAGAATTCTCTTCTCGCCTACCTGTGTCGGTTTGCGGTACGGGCACCTCTCACCTCGCTAGAGGCTTTTCTTGGCAGTGGAGGATCAGGAACTTCGCTACTATTATTTCGCTCGCCATCACAGCTCAGCCTTTACGATAAGCGGATTTTCCTACTTACCAGCCTAACTGCTTGGACGCACATATCCATCAGTGCGCTTACCCTACCTTACTGCGTCCCCCCATTACTCAAACGGTGAGGAGGTGGTACAGGAATATCAACCTGTTGTCCATCGCCTACGCCTTTCGGCCTCGGCTTAGGTCCCGACTTACCCTGAGCGGACGAGCCTTCCTCAGGAAACCTTGGGCTTTCGACGGAGGGGATTCTCACCCCTCTTTTCGCTACTCATACCGGCATTCTCACTTCTAAGCGCTCCACCAGTCCTCTCGGTCTGACTTCGCAGCACTTAGAACGCTCCCCTACCACTGACACCTAAGGTGTCAATCCATAGCTTCGGTGATACGTTTAGCCCCGGTACATTTTCGGCGCAGAGTCACTCGACCAGTGAGCTATTACGCACTCTTTAAATGGTGGCTGCTTCTAAGCCAACATCCTGGTTGTCTGTGCAACTCCACATCCTTTTCCACTTAACGTATACTTTGGGACCTTAGCTGATGGTCTGGGCTGTTTCCCTCTTGACTACGGATCTTAGCACTCGCAGTCTGACTCCCGAGGATAAGTATTTGGCATTCGGAGTTTGACTGAATTCGGTAATCCTGTGGGGACCCCTAGTCCAATCAGTGCTCTACCTCCAATACTCTCACCTCGAGGCTAGCCCTAAAGCTATTTCGGGGAGAACCAGCTATCTCCGAGTTCGATTGGCATTTCACCCCTACCCACACCTCATCCCCGCATTTTTCAACATGCGTGGGTTCGGGCCTCCATTCAGTGTTACCTGAACTTCACCCTGGACATGGGTAGATCACACGGTTTCGGGTCTACGACGGCGTACTGTAATCGCCCTATTCAGACTCGCTTTCGCTACGGCTCCGCATTATCTGCTTAACCTTGCACGACATCGTAACTCGCCGGTTCATTCTACAAAAGGCACGCCATCACCCGTAAATGGGCTCTGACTACTTGTAGGCACACGGTTTCAGGATCTGTTTCACTCCCCTCCCGGGGTGCTTTTCACCTTTCCCTCACGGTACTGGTTCACTATCGGTCACTAGGGAGTATTTAGCCTTGGGAGATGGTCCTCCCAGATTCCGACGGGGTTTCACGTGTCCCGCCGTACTCAGGATCCACTCTGGAGGAAACGAAGTTTCGACTACAGGGCTGTTACCTTGTTTCGCGGACCTTTCCAGGTCGCTTCATCTACTTCGTTTCTTTCTTACTCCGTATAGAGTGTCCTACAACCCCAAGAGGCAAGCCTCTTGGTTTGGGCTATATTCCGTTTCGCTCGCCGCTACTCAGGAAATCGCATTTGCTTTCTCTTCCTCTGGGTACTTAGATGTTTCAGTTCCCCAGGTCTACCTCCACATACCCTATGTATTCAGGTATGGGTACCATCCCATTACGGATGGTGGGTTCCCCCATTCGGAAATCTCCGGATCAAAGCTTACTTACAGCTCCCCGAAGCATATCGGTGTTCGTCCCGTCCTTCATCGGCTCCTAGTGCCAAGGCATCCACCGTGCGCCCTTTCTAGCTTAACCATGACAAAACATAATTGCTAATTGCAAATTATGAATTACTAATTAAAACCTTAAAGGTTCGTCGAAATGAATTCTTGACTTCTCGATTTTACTCCGTGTGTTACAAACACTCCGGTTAAAATCTGTTGCATATAAAAATCACTATCTAGTTTTCAAAGAACAAAAGCTACTATAAATAGTAACTTAGATACTAACTTATTGGTGGAGCCTAGCGGGATCGAACCGCTGACCTCCTGCGTGCAAGGCAGGCGCTCTCCCAGCTGAGCTAAGGCCCCAATCTTTGAATTGATAATTATGAATTATGAATTATGAATTTAAAGTTCATTAAGAACTACTCAAAACCAACTAATAACTCGTAACTTATAATTACAATATGGTGGGCCTAAGTGGACTCGAACCACCGACCTCACGCTTATCAGGCGTGCGCTCTAACCAGCTGAGCTATAGGCCCATATAATAAGAGATTTATTCTCTCAAAACTGAACGACAAAAGTCCGAAGCGTCGAACAACACATAATGTGAAGTCCGTCGACTAGAGTTAAATACTCCATAGAAAGGAGGTGATCCAGCCGCACCTTCCGATACGGCTACCTTGTTACGACTTCACCCCAATCATCTGTCCCACCTTAGGCGGCTGGCTCCAAAAGGTTACCCCACCGACTTCGGGTGTTACAAACTCTCGTGGTGTGACGGGCGGTGTGTACAAGGCCCGGGAACGTATTCACCGCGGCATGCTGATCCGCGATTACTAGCGATTCCGGCTTCATGTAGGCGAGTTGCAGCCTACAATCCGAACTGAGAATGGCTTTATGGGATTGGCTCAACCTCGCGGTTTCGCT